>PLEA01000677.1 GCA_003136335.1 Acidobacteriaceae bacterium
AGAAACGGATGCTGAAAGTTCAACCGCTCCATCTTCCGTCCCGGGAAGTGCGCGAGCGGCCGCGGCTCCGTCAGCCCGCATTTCGCCGCCACATCCGCAGCTAACTTCGACGCGACAATGTAGACTTCGCCGCCCGATTCCAGCGCGACATACTCTTCCTCCGGATGAAACGCCACCGCCATCGACGCCGGCAACGTCCACGGAGTCGTAGTCCAGATAATGGTCGAAACCTTTTTCCCTGCAAGCGCCGCGTCAATCTTTGCCGGATCGTCCAGCAACCCATACTTCACCCACACTGTGATGCTGGTGTGGTTCTCATATTCAACCTCGGCTTCGGCCAGCGCAGTCTCGTCGTGCATGCACCAATAAACGGCGCGCAGCCCTTTGTAGACGAAGCCATTCTCGTAAAACGAAAAGAAAGTTGAAAGCACCACCGACTCGTACTGCGGAGTCATCGTGGCATAGGGCCGTTCAAAGCGTCCGAATACTCCGATGCGTTTGAACTGGGTCCGCTGCAGGTCAAGAAACTTCTGTGCATACTTCCGGCACTCCGCGCGCACGGCGGTAGGCCGCATCTGTAATTTCTTGCCGCCCAATTCCTTGTCGACTTTGATCTCGATGGGCAGCCCGTGGCAATCCCACCCCGGCACGTAGGGCGCGTCAAACCCCGCCATGGTCTTCGACTTTACGATGAAATCCTTCAAGCACTTGTTCAGCGCCGTACCCATATGAATCGGCCCGCTGGTATAAGGCGGCCCATCGTGCAGAATGTAACGGGGCGCGCCCTTCCGAGCCTCACGGATGCGCTCGTAAATGCCCGTCTGCTCCCAGCGTTCCAGCATTTTGGGCTCGTTCTGGGGCAGGTTGGCCTTCATGGGGAAGGCAGTTTTAGGCAGATTGATGGTCGCTTTCAGTTCGAGCGGCACTCGGTCGCGTCTCCCAAATGATTGAATCTTTTCATTATAGGGAGGCCCGCAGGGAACGTCCATGCAGCGCACTCCTGTTGACCCGTTCGGCGCGCCCAGCTGAACGCAGCCGTTCTTCAGGCGCACTCAGACCGGCGCACTGGGATCTCACAAGTCGCGAATTCCTGCGAAACCGTACATGTCTCTCCGATAGCTACCGCGCCTACCGAAAATGCACTGTCGAAATGAGTCGACTAGAGGTACAATTTTAGGAAGCAGGAAACGTTCTGGCCCGAACTGTTCGTGGGGCGCCCGCCCGGTTACCTCATTTACAAAATCGGGCTGAAATCGAAGCAACTTACCGGGTGCGCCGCTCATCTCTGTAAAGAGGGCTTTATACGGATTTCGCCCCGGAAGTTACTGTAGGAAATTTTGCACTCTAGCAAGGACGTCCACCGGAAATATGGGATCTGAACAAATCAATCCGAGCCTCCCCGGCAATGAGCCAGAACTGCACCTGCTCTTGGCTAGAGACACCTTCCAAGAGCCCCTCTGGAAGTCCCTTTCCCGCGAACTGGACGAGTTCTTCTTTCCCAAGAAACTTCCGCCGCTCAAGTTGGAATCGAAACCCGAACCGGTTAAAGACATCTGGGGTTTTTACGACAACAAGAAGAATGGCGCATTGGGTTCTACGGGCGTACACCTTCTGATCGTGGCAGTCATCGTCGCCGGCACGCTGATTGGCCGCCGCGTGGTACAAGCGGCCCCGGCACAGAAGGTGACTGTCACTCTGGTCGACCCCGGACCTCTTCCCGACCTGAAACCTTCGAGGACCCAAGTGGGCGGAGGCGGTGGCGGCGGCGATCGCGACATTCTGCAGGCGACCCGTGGCAAGCTCCCAAAGTTCTCGATGACGCAGATCACGCCTCCCGTGGTGGTCGTTCGCAATGAGCATCCCAAGCTGGCGGTCGAGCCCACGATCGTAATTCCTCCGCAAGTGCAACTGGCTTCCAACAACATGCCGAATCTGGGCGATCCCATGTCTCACGCCGTGCTCCCGTCGAACGGCACAGGCTCTGGCAGCGGCATCGGTTCGGGCAGTGGCGGCGGTGTCGGATCCGGCAAGGGCCCAGGCTTCGGCCCTGGCGAAGGCGGCGGTACCGGTGGAGGCGTTTTCCACGTCGGCGGCGGAGTATCCCCGCCGCGGGTCGTTTATCAGCCGGAGCCGGAATTTTCCGAAGAAGCTCGCAAAGCCAAATACCAGGGCGTTTGCACCCTTGGCTTGATCGTGGGGGCTGACGGTCGTCCCAGCAACATCCGCGTACTGAGCAGCCTCGGCATGGGTCTCGACGAAAAAGCCATGGAGGCAGTCAAAAACTGGAAGTTCGAACCCGCCATGAAAGACGGTCACCCCGTCCGCGTCGAGATCGCAGTCGAAGTCGACTTCCACTTGTACTGAGATTCCGTACGTTCGCGATTCTAAGTAGCCCCATCCCGGCATCGCCGTCCCGCCGTTGTAGCGCCGCTGTCGTGGTGGCGTCCCGCCGCCACACGCGGGAACCAGCAAGATGCCAGCACCTCTAGTTAAGCCTTCCGCAGCACCGCCAGGTACGGCCTCGTCCGAATCCGAAATCCCAATCGCTCATACAACTCCACCGCCCGCATATTGTCGCGTCTCACATGAAGAAACGGTATCTCCCCGCGATCGCAAATACCCCGCATGATCTCCGCCATCAGCACCCCGGCATAACCCTTGCCGGTGTGCTCAGGGTGCGTGCACACGGCGCTCACCTCCGTGTATCCCGGCACCATGAGACGCTCGCCCGCCATGGCAACCAACTTTCCCTCCCAACGAATACCTACGTACGTACCCAACTCGTGGGTGCGAACGCCAAAAGACCCGGGCTTGGTCAAGGTCGCCAACTCCACCATCTCCCGAGAATTCTGCGGACCAAGCCGGATGATCTCAGGAGAATCAGACGGAACCTGCCGTCCGCCGCTGTTGTCGCTGACCATCTGCAACAACGGAGTCGGGGCCACCAGTTCCCATCCAGCTCGTGGTTCGTACTCGCTGTCAAGAAACAGCGCGGCCGTACCGCCAACGCCCACCAGTCCCGCCAAAGCCGCATAGCCTTGCGCACTCGCATCCTCGAATGCAGTCAGCGAGGTTACCTCGCGAATAAACCGTCGCGCCCCCTCGAAGCACTCCGCAAACTGAGCCTGCCGCGTAGTGAGCGCTTGCCAAATAACATTGTCGAGAGCGTGCATAGATTGCGCTAGAGTTGCGTGCCCTCAATTCGATGGGGCTCAAGGTTTCGAGGATCGAGAAATTTCGAACACAGATTAATTCCGCGGATTCGCCCCGGCTATCCGAACCTTGCGCCCAAACTCCCAGCCGCGAAGCGGCGTAAGAATGCAGCCCACGGCGTTAGCCGTGGGTGTTTAAGGGGAAGATGAGCGAGCCCCAGCGGAGCGAAAGAGAAGATCGCGGTGTGCGCATGCGGCGCTGCGAAAATTTCTGTTCGAGGACTTCACACCGCCGATTCACAGCTTGCTCAAATAGTCCGTAATCTCCGGCTCGGTCCAATCCACCGCCCCAATGAACTTGCGCCGCATCACCCCATTGCGGTCGATGATGAAAGTTTCCGGCCACCCGTGAGTCCCATAAAGAGCCGGCGTCTTTTGTGCAGGATCGCGCACGGTCAGCAAGTCCACCCCGTGCTGCTTCAGGAATTGCCGGTAAGCGCTCGCATCCACGTCGATGCTCACCGCCACCACCGTCACGCCCTTCGCTTTCAAGTGCCGCTGCATTTCCACCAACGACGGCATTTCTTCCACGCAAGGCGGACACCAGGTCGCCCAGAAATTCAGCACCACCACCTGCCCGCGAAACTGGCTGAGCGCTACCGTTCGATCCGAATCCTGCACCATGAAATCCGGAGCGTTCGACCCAATGCGGGGCGGCCGCGACCCGCTGTAGCAGCCGGAAAGCGCAATGAGCAGGAGACAGGCAATAACAGCGGATGGGAACGGAGCTAAGCGGGGCACACAGCTATAATAATAGATTCGACGCCGAATTTATTAATTATGACCGCGATGAAAACAGCCACGCAGCGCCCCACAGTAGCGGTGATTATTCCCGCTCGCAACGAGGAAGCCTGCCTCGGCGATTGCCTCCAGTCCCTGGTAGCGCAATCCGGCCTCGCTTTTGAAATCATCGTCGTCGACGACCACTCTATCGACCGCACCCGCGAAATCGCCTCGTCATTTTCCAAAGAGCAAGTACGCGTGATTGAAGCCGGCCCGCTGCCCCAAGGCTGGACCGGCAAGAACAATGCCGTCACCACGGGCGCACGCCAGGCCCGCAGCGAATGGCTCCTGTTCACTGACGCCGACACCGTGCACATCCCTCGATGCCTCGCGCGCGCCTTGGCGGAAGCCCAGCAGCACAACGCCGACATGCTCTCCTACTCCCCCGAGCAGATTGCGGTTACTTTCTGGGAGATGGCGACCTTGCCCGTCGTTTTCGCCGAGCTGGCGCGGCAATATCCTCCCTCCGTCGTGAGCGATCCCGCTTCTCCCATCGCCGCCGCCAACGGCCAGTTCATTCTGATCCGCCGCGAAGCCTATGAAGCGGTTGGTGGGCATGCCGCCATCGCCGGCGACATCCTCGAAGACGTAGCCCTCGCCCGCGCCGTGAAACGCTCCGGCCGGAAGATTCGCTTCCGCTATGCCCCCGACGCCGTCCGCACCCGCATGTACCGCAACTACCGCCAGCTTCGCGATGGCTGGACCAAGAACTTAGCGCTATTGTTCCCCAATCCAGGATGGCTCGCCGTGAAATCTCTAACTGTCTGGGTAATCCCGTGGGTCGCCTTGCCCTTGGCGTACGCGGGTCACTGGTGGTGGAGCGCGATGTACGTCCTCAGTTTTCTGTACCTCGTGAAACGGCTCAAGCGGGCCAACTTCACGTGGGACAGGGAAAGTCTAGGTGTCCTGTTCGGCATGCCCATGTTTGCCTATTTGTTGCTGCGCTCGAAGAGAGCGCACGCGAACGGCAACGTGCCCTGGAAGGGCCGAACGTACTCAGACAAACCTCATTTACTGGCAACTGGCAACTGACAACCAGCAACTGGTCTCTTATGGTATATCTAACCCGCAAAGCCGAATTCTCCGCCTCGCACTATTATCACAATCCCGACTTCACTCCCGAAGAAAACCGCTGCATCTTCGGCAAGTGCAACAACCCTCACGGCCACGGACACAACTACACCCTCGAAGTCACTGTGAAAGGCGAAGTGGATCCCCGTTCCGGCTTCGTCGTCGATCTCAAGCAGCTCAAGGAAGTCATGCACCACGAAGTCCTCGACGCCATGGACCACCGCTTCCTCAACAAAGAGGTCCCAGAATTCTTCACCCGCATTCCGACCACAGAAAATTTAGCAATCGCCGTCTGGCAGCGCCTAGAAACAAAACTCCAGAAAGCCCGACTGCACCGAGTCCGCGTCTACGAAACCCCCGACCTCTTCGTCGATTTCTACGGAGAACCCTGAGAGCCAAAAGCCAAAAGCTGAACCATGAAAGCCCATCTCACTCGCAGATATCGCTTCTCCGCCTCGCACCGCCTGCACAGCGCGGAGATGTCCGCCGAAGAAAACCGCGCCACGTACGGCAAATGCAACAACCCTCACGGACACGGCCACAACTACGCTCTCGAAGTCACCGTCAGCGGCCCGGTCGACCAGAGCACCGGCATGGTCTGCAACCTGGTCGAGCTCGACACTTTCGTCGAAAAGGAAGTCCTCTCTCGCTATCACCTGGAGAATTTGAACACGCTGCAAGAATTCGCCCAACTCGTGCCCACTACCGAAAATCTGTCGGTTGAGATCTTCGAAATATTGCAGCGCGGCTTTCGCCCGGCGCATCTGGAAAGAGTAAGACTCGAAGAAACCATGATGAACTCCTTCGAGTACGCCGGCGCCGCCGAACCAAGAAAATAGCGGAGCGCGTAAGCTGCCGCCCAGCCGCGGAGCGGCGAAAGAATGCAGCCCACAGCGCAAGCTGTGGGGGGAAGAAGTGAATCAGAGCAAGCCCCAGCGGGGCGAAAGAAAACTGGGAGAATAGCTCCGAGGAAAATCGTCGAGCGATCGCGAAAAGGACCCCATGAAGCCAGCCACCGAAGCACCCACCCTGACCAGCGCCACCTTCGAAGATCTCGTCCATGAAATGCTAGTCCGCCTCGGCGAAGATCCCAAACGCGAAGGCCTCGCCGCCACTCCGGAGCGCGTCCACAAAGCCATGAAGTTCCTCACCAAAGGCTATCAGGAAGATCCCGAGGCCCTCCTCAAAGGCGCGCTCTTCACAGTAAATTACGACGAAATGGTCATCGTCAAAGACATCGAAGTCTTCAGCCTCTGCGAGCACCACCTGCTCCCGTTCTTCGGCAAGGTGCACGTAGCCTACATTCCCAACGGCAGGGTCATCGGCCTCAGCAAAATTCCTCGCCTCATCGAACTCTTCTCCCGCCGCCTGCAAATCCAGGAGCGCCTCACCACCCAGATCGCTGAGACCATCCAAAAAGTAATCGAGCCGCAAGGCGTCGGCGTAGTCATCGAAGCCCGCCACCTCTGCATGATGATGCGCGGCGTCGAGAAGCAACACTCCGCTGCCGTCACCTCTTCGATGCTGGGCTGCTTCCGTAACGAAGAAGAGACGCGCTCCGAATTCCTCTCCCTGATCCGCCAGCGTGCGAACGGCGTCTGAGGAAAATGTGGGACGGACACTCGTTGACGTAGATTTTGGTGTTGAATTTTGACAAAACGAACCTCAAGTAAAACATTAAGTTCCGCGAAGCCTCGCCTCCGCGGCCAGGTCGCTCTCGTCACCGGCGCCACCCGCGGCATCGGACTCGCCATCGCCCGCGCCCTGGCTGCCGAAGCCTGCAACCTGATTCTCACCGCCCGCGACCAATCCGCGTTAGCTCGCGCCAGCAGGGAACTGGCATCCGCAAAGATTAAAATCCTCGCCCGCCCCTGCGACGTTCGCGATCCCCACTCGGTCGACGCCCTCTTTCGCTCCGCGCGCCAGCAATTCAAGCGCCTCGACATCCTCATCAACAATGCCGGCATCGCGCACCCCAACCTTCCCGTCGAGAACCTTCCATTTCCCGTCTGGAAAGACGTCCTCGAAACCAACTTGGGCGGCATGTTCCTCACCACTCAGGCCGCGCTGGCCATGATGAAGCGCGGCGGCACCATCGTAAACAATCTGTCGATAGCGGCTACTCGAGTATTCCCTGGCTCTGCCGCCTACAACGCCTCTAAGCACGGGGCGCTCGGTCTGAGTAACACTCTGCGCGAGGAACTCCGTCCGCGCGGAATCCGCGTGATCGCGCTGCTGCCCGGTGCGACTGACACCGACATTTGGACTACGTTGTGGCCGCAGGCTCCTCGCCGCAAAATGATGTCGCCCTCGACCGTTGCGGCGTCGGTCGTTCAAGCTATTCTGCTCCCCGCCAATGCCACCGTAGAGACTCTGGAAATCCTTCCCACTGTAGGCACGCTGTAATTCCTGGGTCCGACTCGAATCTACTACGGGCACGACCTCGCCTTCAGCCTCTGAGATACAATGCTGACCGCTACTCAATCTTGGAGGAAATCACAATGTTGAAAACCTCATTCGTAGCCGCAGCCATTCTCGCCGCCGCCATCCTGACCCTTCCGGTGCGGGCGCAAGACGCCGTGAAGAAAGATGCTGCCGTCAAAACGTCCGACAGTCCTTCCAAAGTTGTTCTCGATTCGTGGAACGATATTGGGCGCAAGCTCGTCGCCATGGCTGAAGATTTTCCTGAAGATAAGTTTGATTTCAAGCCCACGCCTGCTCAGCGTTCGTTTCGTGAGCAACTGCTGCACGCCGCCGGAGCCAACTATTACTTCACCAACCCTGCTACGGGGAAAAAGGATCCGGTCGACGAGAATCCCAAAGCCGATCAGTACCAGACCCGGGCGCAGCTGGTTGCCTTTGTCAAGAAATCATTCGCCGACGGCGCGGCCGCTATTCAGGCTAAGGGCGACAAAGGAATGAATGATCTGCTTGTTGATCCGTTCAGTCATCAGCAGGTTCGTGTCTACGACTACGCTTACGGCTTCATCGAGCATTGCGGGGAGCACTACGGGCAACTGGTGGTCTACTACCGCCTGGCTGGTTTGGTGCCACCGGAATCGCGTCCCAAGAAATAAGCCAGTCTCATTCCGAAGATTTCATCCCGATGCATNNTTTGATCATCACCAGGCCCGCTACGAATCCGCCAACGTGGGCCCAGACGGCGACGCCTCCCACATCTCCGGCGCGCGCCATCGAGAGGGTCGTGGCTCCGGAAAAGAAGTTCAGCACGAAAAATTCTCCCAGTACAATCCACGCGGGAAGATACAGCACGAACACAAAAAACCAGGTCAACACGCGAGCGCGCGGATACACAATAAAATATGCGCCCAGGATTCCGGCAATCGCGCCACTGGCTCCAACCGTAGGCAGATTCGAGTGCGGATATACGGCCACTTGCGTCGCCATGGCGAACAGTCCGCAGAGCACATAAAACACAAGATAGGTGAAGTGCCCCAGGTAATCTTCGATGTTGTCGCCGAAAATGTAGAGATACCACATGTTGCCGAGCACGTGCATCCAACCCGCGTGCAGGAACATCGAGGTAAAGTAAGGAATGAGGATCGTCGCCAGAGGATACTTCGGGGAGCCCGCCAAAAACGCGGACAGATGGCTTGGGACCACTCCAAACTCGCGGGCAAACAACTCGTAGCTGCGAGGATCCAGAGACGACTGAAACAAGTAAACGAGAATATTGAGCGTAATTAAGAATCCGTTTACGAAGGGCGTGCTGTATCGTGGTTGATCATCTTTGATCGGAAACATAAGAGATTTGGTACGTTAGTAGACGAGACTGTTGGAACTCGAGTCCAGTTGCGTATTTACCAAATTACCAAATCCTTGGCATGAACGGCGCCGCTGCGGATGCGGGCGGCCGTCGGTTCGTCGGCGGTGACGGAAGGAAACTGTGGCAGCAACTTGCGCGGATGGATGAAAAGATCGTCGAGACTGGGTGAACCGCTGGCAACGGCTGCGTCGGCGACTTCTTCCAACGTGTGCGCGTCTTCGAGATTGAACTCCGCCACTGAGGTTCGCCGCAGCCATTCCAGATGCGCGCCGCAGGCCAGTTCCCTGCCCATTTCGTGCGCAACCGAACGCATGTAGGTTCCGGAGGGGACGCGGGCGCGAAAGCGAGCGCGATCGACTTCCACCCCCAGGATGACAAACTCTTTAATCTCAACTTGCACCGGCTTGAGCACAACGTCCTTCTGCTGGCGCGCCAGTTTGTAGGCCGGAACGCCGTGAATCTTTTTCGCAGAAAACGGCGGCGGGGTCTGTTCGAGGACTCCGCGAAAACGGCCTGCAACGGCTTCCACCTCTTCCTCGCGCAAGTTTACCATTTGCGGAGTGGTAGTCGGT
>PLEA01000427.1 GCA_003136335.1 Acidobacteriaceae bacterium
AAGACCACATTCCACGCCGCAAAATCGTCAACTGCGCCGGAGCGTGGTCAGGCCAAATCGCGCCCCACGCCTTCCCCACGCGCCCCGTGAAAGGACAAATGCTGTGCCTCCTGATGCCATCGCACACTTTGCTCAAACACGTAGTCCGCTCGCCCGAGGCCTATCTCATCCCGCGCAGCGACGGGCGCCTGCTGGTCGGCGCCTCCGTGGAAGAAGCCGGATTCGATAAGCGAACTGATCTCGCGACCATCCAGCGCCTGCATCGCGCCGCGCTCGATCTGGTTCCCGAGTTGCGCAACGGCAAAATCCTCGAANNCGCCCCGGAACTCCCGACGCTCTCCCTATCCTCGGTCCAACCGCAACCCCCGGCTACTACGTTGCCACCGGCCACTTCCGCGACGGGATCCTTCTAGCTCCCCTCACCGCAGAACTAATGGCGGCGGTAATCGAAGGCCGCACTCCGGATCATGACCTATCCCCGTTCTCGCCCGAAAGGTTCCACTGAGAGCCGGGTGCCCCAGTTCTCGCGTCTTTTGCGAGAACTGGGGACTTTTTCACTCCCTGGAGTTTCTATGGGATGAACCGGCTGAGCCGTCTTCCTCTGTGAATTCCGTGCTCTCCATTGGTGAACGCCTCGCCTTCGTCCGCGCTATACTGATTCGTTTCCTCGGACTCTCGATCCGCTATCTTGCGCTGTCTCGCCGAGATCACAGAAAGGATTTACCATGGCTTCCTCCGCCGTCGATTTTGCCCGCAGTAATCAGCAGCGTTTCCTGAGCGAACTGAAAGATCTTCTACGCATCCCCAGCGTCAGCACTCTCGAAGAGCACAAGCCCGACATAAACAAAGCCGCCGACTACGTCGCCAACGAACTGCGCCGCATCGGCATGGAAAACGTCGAGGTCATCTCCACCAAGGGACATCCACTCATCTACGCCGACTGGCTGCACGCCACCGGCAAGCCCACCGTCCTCTGCTACGCCCACTACGACGTTCAACCGGCCGAGCCGCTCGACGAGTGGCACACCCCGCCCTTCGAGCCCACGGAGCGTAACAACAACATCTACGCCCGAGGAGCCGTCGACGACAAAGGTCAGCTTTGGATGGAAGTCAAAGCCCTCGAGTCCCTCATGCAAAGCGGCGGCGGCAAGCTGCCACTCAACGTAAAAATTATTTTCGAAGGCGAAGAGGAAGTCGGTGGTGAAGCCATCGCCGAATACCTCCGTAAGCAAAAGGCCAAACTGAAGGCTGATTTCGCTCTGGTCTGCGACACGGAACTGTTCGCGCCCGATCTTCCCACGCTGTGCGTCGGCCTGCGCGGCCTCGTCTACACCGAAATCGAAGCCTACGGCGCCAAGACCGATCTGCACTCCGGCATGTACGGAGGCGCGGCTCCGAATCCTTTCTTCGCCCTGATCGAAATTATCAGCAAGCTGAAAGATTCCAAGGGAAAGGTCCTGATCCCCGGCTTCTACAAAGGCGTGAAAGCTCCCAGCAAAGACGAACTCAAGACCTGGAAGCGCCTGCCCTTCAACGAGGAGCACTACCGCAAAACCGAAGTCGGCTCGAAAGTTCTAACAGGCGAGCCCGGCTATTCAGTTCTATATCGCACCTGGGCGCGGCCCACGCTCGAAGTCCACGGCATGCCCGGCGGATTCATCGCTGCCGGCGCCAAGACCGTAATCCCCGCCAAAGCCGCTGCAAAAGTTTCCATGCGCCTCGTTCCCAACCAGGACCCCAATGACATCCTGAAGCGGTACACGAACTTCGTGAAGAAGCTCACACCCAAAGGTATAGAGACGAAGATCAAAGCGTATAGCAAGGGTCCGGCCTGCGTGGTCGGCACGGACAATCCCTACATCAAGGCCGCCACCGAAGCTCTCCGCGATACGTTCAAGAAGGAAACGGTTTTCATCCGCAGCGGCGGCTCGATTCCCATCGTCACCGACTTCCAGGACGTGCTGAAGATTCCCAGCGTAATGATGGGCTTCGGTCTCCCCGACGATAACTTGCATGCTCCCAACGAGAAGTTCCACATTCCGAACTTCTACCGCGGGATCGAAACGATTTGCCGGTTCTTCGAAAAGCTGGGGGAAAAGTAAGGGTCGGCGGCGCATCTGTGTGGGGCCGGGTCTTTGACCCGGCGCCGAGCGAAGCTCGGCTAGGTTCGTGCAGCGCGAGCGTTAGCACGCCTCTTCGCATGTTAAAATCTGTTTGTGAAATCGCCGCGAAAATTCACCGTCCTCATCGAGCGGGATGAAGATGGCTACCACGTTGCGACCGTCCCTGCCCTCAAGGGCTGCCACCCCCAAGCTAAGAATCTGGACACACTGATGAAACGCGTTCGAGAAGTGGTCGAGCTTTGCTTGGAAGACAATCGTGGCACTCCTTCCCTTGAGCTGGTCGGCATTCAGCAGATCTCGCTATGACTCGGGTTCCGCGCCTGAAGGGCAAGGAACTCATTCGCATCCTCGAGAAACTTCGCTTTCGAAGTTGTACGCACCAGCGCGAGCCACTCTTTTCTTCGCCATCTGGACGGGAGAACGACCGTTCCCGTGCATTCTGGCGAAGTTCTTGGCCCCGGCCTCTTACGGTCGATCCTGCGCGATGTTGAGCTCGTGGTAGACGACTTGCTTTGCAGCCTCTAGACTTGACGTTCCCCATTGATTCCACCCCCCCGGTTGAGCTAGCCTTACCTTGCTCTCGCGATCTCCCACCTCCATATCTGCTCCTACTGAAAAACCATCCAACTGCTGCAATGTGTGTGCAACCCAACGCGGTCCCTCGCAAGCCCACACCATATATGGTGTTATATCGCTTGACCCCGGCCCAATTTCACCGTTACAGTAGCTTAACTTTGTGCCCGCCCTCTCCAGCCTGGGGTGAGAATGCCGATGGAAAATGGTCCGGAAGGACCCGCAGCATGCATCGAATCGAGAAGAGGAATCCCGTTAGTAAACACGCCTGCCCACACAGTCGGCACACCGACGCGAGGCCAAATGACCGGCAACTCGCCACTGACAACTGGCCAATGTTTCTAAGGAGTTCACGTTGCTCAAACTGAAGAAGCTCCAGATTCTCGGGTTCAAGTCGTTCTGCGACCGCACCGAACTCAAGTTCCACGGAGACGGCGTGGCGGCGATCATCGGCCCCAACGGCTGCGGCAAGTCGAATATTTCCGACGCCATCTCCTGGGTGCTGGGCGAGCAGTCGGCCAAGACCCTGCGCGGCGCACGCATGGAAGACGTCATCTTCGCCGGCACACGCGACCGCAAGCCCACGGGCATGGCGGAAGTGTCGCTCACCCTGATCGACCCCGAAGCGTACAACGGCTCCGATGCCAATGCGCCCACCGAAATCGATATTCAGAACGAGCTGCCGGAATCCAACATCTCCGACGACTGGGACGAAGCCTCCATCCGCGCCCGCGCGGCCGAAGCCACCGAGCAAGCCGTCGAAGACGCGCAGCCCGGCAGAACCGAAGAAGTTGAAGTTCCTCGTTCCGAAGTTTCAGGAGCAAGGGTCAACACGATCGCCGTCGCCTTTCCCGAGGACGAACCGATCTTCGCGCTGCCTGCGCACAATGTCACCGCGCCAGCGACGGCCGCGGCCGTCGGAACCGCCGCTCCGCATGTGGTTCTCAAGATCCGCCGCCGGAAGTTCAACCAGCAGCAGTTCCGCGCCGGAGAAATTGTGGTCACGCGCCGCCTGTTCCGCTCCGGCGACAGCGAATATTTGTTGAATGGCAAGCTCTGCCGCCTGCGCGACATTCAGGAATTGTTTATGGGAACCGGCCTGGGTCCCGAGTCCTACGCGCTCATCGAACAGGGACGCATCGGCCAGATCCTAAGTAGCCGTCCCACCGACCGCCGCGCAATTCTCGAAGAAGCGGCGGGAATCACGAAATTCAAAACAAAAAAGCGTCTGGCCGAAGCCCGCCTTGAAGACGCCAAGCTGAATCTCTCCCGCATCAACGACATTTTCGACGAAGTCACGCGCCAGATGAATTCGCTGAAGCGCCAAGCCTCCAAGGCAGAGCGCTACGCCCGCCTGCGCGAAGAGATGCGGGCCAAACTGCGCCTGGTCTTGGCGAGCAAGTTCGCCGCAATCGAGCAGGAAAGCGCCGAACTCGACTCCCAACTCAACGTCCTCGCCGAAGAAATGCAGCATCGCACCCAGGCCGTGCAGCAACTCGAGGCCGAACACGCCGAGCGCACCCAGCGCGGCTACACCATCGAGGCCGAGTTGCGCGAGAACCGTGACCGCATCAGCCAGATCGCTCTGGAAATCGACCGTGCCCATGCTCGCCGCCGTCACAACGAAGAACGTTGCGCCGAGTTGCTGGTGCGGGTCGCGTCTTCCGAAGCCGAGTTGGCGCAGGCTCGTCACCGACTGACAGCGCTCGAATCCGAGCGCGAATCCAACCGTCAGATTCTCGAATCCGCCGCCGCCGACCTGGCCGACGCGCAGGCCGACCTCGTCCTCTGCCAGCAGGACGCCTCTGCGGCAGCAGCGAGTCTCGCCGAAATCGAGCGTCAGCAGGAAGAATCGCGCGTAGCTATTTTCGATACCGTCTCCTCCGCGTCGCGCCTGCGCAACCAACTCGCGCAAGCCGAAGAACGCCTGGCTGGAGCCGACCGCGAGGCCCGACGCCTGGAAGCCGAGATTACCAATGCGAGCATTCAAGTCGACGCCTTCGGAGGACAACGCGGCCAACTCGCGCTCGAATTTGAAACCGTCAGCCAGCGCGTCAGCGGAATCACCGAAGAGATCATCCAGCTGCGCCGCCTGATCGAACAGAAAAAGCTCGAAGAAACCCGTTCCAAGACGAACCTTGATGGTCTCCGCGCGGAATATGCGACCGCGCTTGGTAAGAAGAGTTCGCTCGAAGCCGTCATTGCCGAGCACGGATACTCCACCGAATCCGTCCGCCGCCTCTTTCAGTCCGGCGTAATGCAGGGCGGTCTAGCGCCCGTGGGCGTGCTCGCAGACTTCCTTGAAGTGGAATCGCGTTACGAGCGCGTGGTCGAAGACTTCCTGCGCGACGAACTGAACTACGTCGTCGTAAAGTCCTGGGACGCCGCCGACGAGGGCCTGCGCATGCTGCGCACCGGCGTCGACGGTCGCGCCACTTTCCTGGTGCATCCGGAAGACGCGCAAGCCAAGTTCTCCTTCGTTCTCGATGAAGCCGCGCACTGTGCTCCGCCCGCGGCGCAGATCGTTCCGCTGAAGAACACCATTCGCGTGCTCGATGGCTTCGGCAAATCGCTGGAAGTTATCCTACCCAAGCTCCGCGACGGTTACATCGTTCCCGAAGCCAGCATCGCTCGCGGCTTGGCGCTCGAGAATCCGGATGCTTTCTTCCTTTCTCAAGCCGGCGAGTGCTTTCACAACGTCACCGTCACCGGAGGGAAGCAGCGCTCCGAGGGCCCGCTCTCGATGAAGCGTGAATTGCGCGAGGTTCTGCGCCAGGTAGAAGATCTGGAACGCGCGCTGCGAGACGAAGAGATGCGCGTCCTAACCTTGGGCCGCGAAATCAAAGAACTCAGTTCCCTGCTCGACCGCCTGGACGGCGAAAAACGCGAAGCCGAGCATCAGGCGATGACCTCTCGCCACACGCTGCAGCAACTCGATTCAGAGATGACCCGTGTCGGCGAACGCCTCGGCGTCTCACAACTCGAACTCCGTCGACTCGCCGCCGAACGGGCTGAGCAGGAAAGCATCGTCTGTGCCCGGCAGTCCGACATCGCAACTCTGGAAGAACAGCGTGTTCAGCTCGAACAGCAAATCGCAGCGGCGCAGGAGTCCCTGACTGCTCTGCGCCAGCGCCGCGAAGAATCAGCCCAGACGACGTCACAGCACGCCGCCCGCGTGGCCACGCTCGAAGAGCGCCACCGCTCGGCCGCAGCTGTTCTGCAGCGTATCGAATCCCTCTTCTCCGAAATGGGCGAACGCGTCCACGCGCTGGCCTCGCAGATCGAAGCCGCAGGCGCGGACAAGCTGCAGCGCGAAGCGGAAAATGAGCAACTGGCAGAGCATGCTACCGACCTCGAAGCCGAGCGCAACGCCGCCCAGACTCGCGAAGGCCTGCTGCAATTTGAAACCGAACAACTGCGAGCCCGCCTGACCGAAATCGACGAGTTCCTGCGCAACAGCCGCCTGCTTCTCGATCAGGCCCGCGATCGCCGCGGTGAACTGTCCGCCGCCGCCGCGAAGCTCGAGTCCGACACGCAATATATGTCCGAAACCTGCATCAACGAGCTCGGCGTCGAGCGGGCCGCACTGATGGCCGAGACGACGGCCGACACAACGCTCGCCACGGTCACAGGCGAACAACTCGCCGCCGAAGACCAACTCTATCGCGACATGCGTGCCAAACTCGAAGCTATGGGCCCGGTCAACATGATGGCTCTCGAAGAGTACAAAGAAACCGCCGAGCGGCACTCATTCCTGGAAACTCAGCGCAAGGACTTGATCTCTTCCATCGAGAACACGACAGCCACCATCCGCGAGATCGATCAAATCTCGCGTCAGAAGTTCGAGGAAGCTTTCGCCAAGATCAACGAAAACTTCCAGGCCACCTTCAAGAAGCTGTTCGGCGGNNGCAAGCGCCTGCAGAGCGTGCTCTTGCTCTCCGGCGGCGAAAAGGCGCTCACCGCGCTGGCGCTGCTGGTTGGCATCTTCCAGTACGCGCCCAGCCCGTTCTGCATCCTCGACGAAGTCGACGCCCCGCTCGACGAAGCCAACATTGGCCGCTTCACCGAACTGGTCAAGGAAATGAGCGTGCAGACCCAATTCGTGCTCATCACTCACAGCAAGAAAACCATGAGTATCGCCCCGGTGCTGTACGGGGTGACCATGCAGGAGCCGGGCGTCTCCAAACTGGTCTCCGTGCGCTTCGGATCTCCCGCGTAAACAGCCGGCACGGTCCATACAACCGACTACAAATGATGTGGCATGTACACAGGAGAAATCCATGGCCGGATCTTCTGTGCTCACTCTGCGTCTCGATCCGAAACTTAAGGATCAACTCGACCGTCTCTCAAAAGCGACCAGTCGCAGCCGTTCATTTGTGGCGGCCGAGGCAATCCGCGAGTAAGTGGCTCTAAACAAGTGGCAAATCGAGGAAACCAGACAAGCCTTGGCAGAAGCCGACCGCGGAGAGTTTGCCGGCGATAAGGACGTGCGGCGCACACTCAAGAAATGGACACGCGGTGCGCGTTAGATGGCTGCACAAAGCCATCGCCAATCTCGACGCCGAGGCCGAGTACATCGCTCGCGATAGCCCAGCGGCAGCAATTCGGGTTGTCGCTAGAATCACCCAGGCAATTGACCGACTCCGGCAGCATCCCTCGATGGGCAGACCCGGCAGAGTACCGGGTACTCGAGAATTGGTGATTTCGGGCACTCCGTATGTCGTCCCATACCGCGTCCGTGACGATTCGGTGGAAATACTGCGGATCTTCCATCCATCGCGGAATGGCCAGACCGACTCTGACGCGCCTCGTACCTTGGGTAGACGGCAAAGCTTAAAAGCCAAGAGTTATCTCACCCGAGATATCCACTCCCATCCTCAGCTTTTCCACAACTCCCCGCCCCTGTAAGCCTTGTTCAGTGGCCGTTCTCGGGCATCCGCTTTGCTGTCAACATCTTTAAATCGATCGGACGTTGCGATGCACCCCAGATTGTGATCAGAATTGTTTGACATTTTTTTCGGACCAGCTAGAATACGCCTCGCCTCTTCCCTGTAAAATTTCATCATGACCCCTGAACTTCTCGATTCCGTCCTCTTACAAACTGACTTCCACGATCTCCCCCTTCACGCCAGCGGCAAGGTGCGTGACGTGTACCGCGTCGGCGACCAGCAACTGCTTTTCGTCGCCACCGACCGCATCTCCGCCTTCGACTACATTCTGGCCACCGGCATCCCCCACAAGGGACACATCCTCAGCCAGATTTCCCTGTTCTGGTTCGATTACCTCGCCGACATCGTCCCCAACCACCTGATAACCGCCGATGTCGGCCAATACCCGCCGGCCGTTGGCAAATACGCCGACCAGTTGCGCGGCCGCTCCATGCTGGTGCAGCGTGCCGAAATGTTTCCGGTGGAATGCGTAGTGCGCGGCTACATCTCCGGCTCCGCCTGGAAGGAATACAAAACCACTGGAAGGATTTCTGGCATCAAGCTTCCCGAGGACCTGAAAGAATCCGACGCCTTCCCCGAGCCTATCTTCACACCGTCCACCAAAGCCACTACCGGACACGACGAGAACATTTCCTACGACCAGATGTGCAAGATTGTAGGCGTTGAAACCGCCAGTCATCTTCGTGATCTGACGCTGCGGGTCTACAAGAAGGCCGCAGCCTATGCCCGGCAGCGCGGCATCATCATCGCCGATACTAAGTTTGAGTTCGGACGAACCGCCAAGGGGATCACTCTGGCCGACGAAGTGCTCACTCCCGATTCTTCCCGCTTCTGGCCCGCCGACAAGTATGCTCCGGGACGGCCGCAGGATTCGTATGACAAGCAGTACGTTCGCGATTACCTCGAGCAAATTCACTGGAACAAGCAACAGCCCGCGCCCGCCCTACCCGCAGACGTGGCTCTTCGCACCAGCGAAAAATACCTTGAGGCGTATTTCCAGCTTACCGGTCACAAGCTGGATGTGTAACCGGGTGTCTCGTACGACCTCGCCCCGCAGGAGCACGGTATGACTCTCGCGGATTGGATCATTTGTGCGGTTGTGCTTCTGAACATTGTCACGGCCGCCATGCAGGGATTTTTTTCTGAGGCCCTGACCATGGCTGGCTTGGTCGTAGGCTATATCGTGGCTGCGTGGCAGTACCGCAGCCTCGCGGAGTGGTTAGAGAGGTTTTTGAAGAATGAGTGGTTAGCTGAGATTCTTGGCTTCCTCATCATTTTTTTTGCCATCGTGCTCCTGTTCGGCTTGGCCGCCAGGCTCTCGCGTTGGGTGATGAAAAAGTCCGGACTCAGCGGTTTTGACCGTTTCCTTGGCGCAATCCTGGGACTGCTGAAGGGCGGGTTGATGGTAGCGGTGATCCTGATGGGCATGACGGCATTCGAGCCAACTTCGAAGCTGCTGCAGAACTCGCAACTGGCGCCCTACTTCCTCGTGATGGGCCGGGCTGCGATCTGGGTGGCTCCTTCGGAGTTGCGAGCTCGTTTCTATCAGGGTCTGGATCTGCTCCATCAGGCTCCGCAGAAGTTCACCGGTTCCCATGCTTCCCCGCCGAAATAGGCCGCAATGCAGTGAAAAATTCTTAACAAAGAGAGAGATGCATCGTGAAAGATCAACTGGAAGCACTCATCCTGCAGATGTATCGAAGCAATATTCTTTATTCCGAGGGAGTTCGCGAGTTCAAGAAACGCTTCATCCTAACCGTTCTGCAGGAGAACAAAGGCAACCAGTGCCGCGCCGCCCGCGAACTGGGAATGCACCGCAACACTCTTAGCCGCACCATCAGCGAGCTGAAGATTGACGTCCGCCAGCTGCGCGATGGCGTCAAGCGCCCGCCCCGCAGTACCCGCCCAGTCACCTTGGAAAAAAAGATCGTCCGCTGAGCCGTGGCTAGCGGCGCGGTGGCGAGAGATTGCAACCCACCGCCTCCCTGCTGGTTGTCGGACATGCAAAAACTAAAGGCAGCCTTCACGGGCTGCCTTTTTGCAGATCGAAGCCTGCGCTACTGCGCGGCCGGCTTGTGGTGAACTGGCGGCTTCGGCGCCGCCTTTGCCCTCAGCAACTGGCCCTTTTCCATCGTCATCATGAATGGATTCGGCGTGTACGACGCGGGCTCGCCCTGAAAGTCGAAACTAGCTCCGTCTTTCGGAATCAGCCTTACCGGAACCTTCTCTTCGAACTTCAGAGTGATGTCGGCCTTCTTCGCGTCGATGTCATCCGAACTCCCCGCAATCAGGAACTCGGTCGGGGTGGTGCTGATGACGGTGCCATTCATCTGCACCGCCTTACCCTTGATGGCATTCCAAACCTGGTCCTGATCTTCCTGGCTGCCATTGCTCAGCACGAACTCCCACGTGGCGAAGTCCATTTTTTCCGCCGATGTTGCCGCAATCATGTTGTGCGCCTGCTCGGCCGGTGAAGGCGCGGGCTTGATGGGAACCTGCGGACCATTGGCCTTGGCTGCAGCCAGCAATTCCGCCCAGCCGTCGTCTGCCGCGTGGAACTTCACATACTGCGACCGTGCGTATTTCTCAATCTGCGGCTGAGCTGCCGCCGGAGCTACCGCCGCGGCTCGCGCCGCATACCAGATCCCATTTTGATAGTCGGGCGGCGTCTGCCCCAGATACGCCAGCGCCAGGGGATATACCACGCTGAAATCAGTTGGGTTCGCGTCCACCGTCTTTCGTAGAGCCGGCACCGCGGTTGCGTAATCCTTGTCCTGCAGCGATGAGATCCCGATGGCGGCGTTAAAAATCGCGGTCATCTGGTCTTTCGTCTTCTGAAAGTCCGCGTCCGAAGTACCGTCGGGCTTGGTGAACTTCGACATGCAATCCAGTCCCTGCTGGCCGTATTTCTTGCCGTCGGCGAGCATCTGTTTCGCGTTCGGATCTCCGCCCTGGGCCATCACACGGTCAAAGTAGGCCAGCAGCGCTAGCGCCCGCACGTTGCACGAGTCCGCCGTCACCAGCTTGGTCGCCGTATCCATGGTCTTCTTCGCATTGCCGGCCTGCTGGTAGGTCTGCATCAGAAATTCCAGCGCCTGGTTCTTCATAACACTGTTTGGATACTGCGCAAGAAACGCCTCGAGCCCGCTGATCTTGGCATTGGCGTCCGTCTGCTGCGCTGCCGCAACATAGGCGTTGTATTCGGCAGGATCCTTAATCACTGGGGCCGCCGCCGGCTGTTGAGCAGGCGCCTGTCCTTGCGCGGATGGTGTGGCGGATTGTCCCTGAGCCGGCGTCTGTCCCTGCGCGGGCGGCGTGGCCGATTGTCCCTGAGCTGGCTGCGAAGTATTCTGGGCCACCGTACCCACTGCAATCCCAAGCACAACCGTAAGTAGAATCTTTTTCATCAGTATGGCTCCTTGGATCTTTTGGGGAATAGCTTTTCTGGGAAACGTGTTCCTGAAACTAGCAGCAACTGCATTCCGTCTGGACCGCTTCGCGTCCGGATCCTGCTTTGGAAT
>PLEA01000653.1 GCA_003136335.1 Acidobacteriaceae bacterium
TCATTCGCCAGTCGCTCGATGCCATGCGCAAGCAGGCCTCGGGCGTGGAGAAACCGCTGCGCGAAGCCGCAGCCTGGTCCACCGGCAAGCATCGCGTGGCGTTTCGCCACCAGGGCCGACTGCTCGAGCCCATTGCGGGCCAGTTCCTGATGGATTTTTCCGAGCGCGAGAACGTGCTGACCAGCACGCCGGTCCCAAAATCTGAGCCCAGTCCGCGCGAAAACGAAGTCGCGGTGTGGTTTGCCCGCGGCATCGCGCTGGAAGAAGATCCCAACACCCAGCCCGACGCGATTTCCGCCTATCACCAAGTGCTCGCCATCGAACCCGCGCACGCTGCCGCACACATCAACCTAGGCACGCTCTACTACAACCGCCAGGATTTCGCTCTCGCCGAGAAGCATTACCGCCACGCCATTGAAGCCGATCCGCGCTACTCGCTCGCTTACTTCGATCTGGGCAATGTGCTCGACGAGACCGGCCGCGTGCAGGAAGCCATTTCTACTTACAAGACGGCCTTGCAGCTCGCTCCTACCTACGCCGACGCCCACTACAATCTGGCGCTGGCCTACGAAAAAATCCGCGAACCACGCAAGGCACTCAAACACTGGCAGGCCTATACCAGGCTCGACACCGCCGGCGCGTGGTCAGTGCATGCCCGCAGCCAGATAAAGCGCATCCTGCAGGCGGACACGCTGAAGCTGGTTCATTCCCGTCCTCGCGCCTAGGCGCAACGTTCCTGTCACATCACCACGCGACATTTACGCTACGCGCACTTCATGGGCACGGAGTTGCGCTGCGTATTCCGCGACGGAACCTAATGCGATACCATACTCCTCAGCGAGCGCACGCGCGCCGCTGATGGGGTCTCCTTTGGCGCAGGCGAGCACCAGCGCTGCGAAGGTCTTCTGCAACGGATCGGTCGAACCATGTTGTTCCTGGATTGCTTGTTCAGGCAGAAAATTCAGCTGTACCTGCTTGCCCAGCGCCTGCTCGAAGATGTGCACCGCATCCAGTTGCGACAGCGCTTCTGGCCCGCCCATTTCCAGGATGGTGTTCTTGTCTCGGTACGGTTTGGTCGCGGCTGCCACCGCGAAGTCCGCCACGTCAAATGCCGAGATATAGCTGATCTTGGCCTCGCCTGATCCGTAGACGCGTGCCGAGCCATTTCCGGGATCAAATCCGAGCATAGGGCTCAGCCAAACCTCCATGAAACAGGACGGACGTAGAATCACGGCCTGCAAGGGCCCTTGCAGCAGTCGGTTCTCGCAGGCGCGTTTGGCGGTCTCGAGCGGGGAATCCGCACGGATGTTGCCGGAATAAGAAACATACACAAATCGTTTCACGCCGGCACTCTCGGCGGCCGCGATCAGCGCCAGCGTACCGTCATGGTCGACTCGCCGCAGGCCGTCGTTGGCTCCCGAGGGCATGGAGGTGGCCGTAGAGACGACTGTTTCAACTCCTTGGCAAGCCGAGGCCAGCGTTTCGGGCACGGTCAGGTCCCCGTTCACAATTTCAATTCCCGCATCTTGCAAGCGCTTTGCCTTGGGATGTGCAGCGCCGCCGCGAACCAGCGCGCGAACTTGCAGTTTGCGTTGCGCGAGCCGCAGCGCAATTTCACCACCTACAAAACCGGTCGAACCGGCCACTAGAGTGGGCATGGGATCCTCCTCAAGATATCTGAGTAAAAGCGGCGAACCTTACGCGGAATGTAGGCCCACCCCACGGCCGTGTCAAGAGGAGTTTGTCGCGTGAATTGTCCACAGTGCGACGCTGCCAAGTCGCGGGGGAGTGCTAAAATTACCGGTTTGCCATCTCCAGGATTTGAAGGTATTCCCATGCCCGAAACCACGTTGCAAGCCGCCGCTCCCGCCCCTCTCACCACGCTCACCGTGGACGAAATTCTTTTCCGCGACAACATCCGCCAGTTCGCCGACGAGAAGATTCGTCCTCTAGTGAAGGAGATGGATGAGAAAGGCGTCTTCGACAAAGACCTCATCCACGATTTCTTCCAACTGGGCCTGATGGGCATCGAGATTCCCGAGCAATACGGCGGAGGCGGAGCCAAGTTTTTCGAAGCGATTCTGGCCGTCGAGGAACTGTCGCGCGTGGACGCTTCCTCCGGCGTCATCGTCGACGTGCAGAACACGCTGGTCAACAACGCCCTGCTACGCTGGGGCAACGAAGAGCAGAAGAATCGCTTCCTGCCCAAGATGGCCACCGAGACGGTGGGCGCTTATGCCCTCAGCGAAGCGGGATCAGGCTCTGACGCTTTTGCGCTGCAAACCCGCGCACTGCTCAAAGGCGGCGAGTACGTGCTCAACGGCCGCAAGTTGTGGATCACCAACGCCAAAGAAGCGGGACTGTTCGTGCTCTTCGCTTCGATCGATCCCAGTGCCGGGTACAAAGGGATTACCGCCTTCCTGGTCGAGAAAAATTTCCCCGGATTCACCGTGGGCAAGAAGGAAGACAAGCTCGGCATTCGTGCGTCGTCCACCTGCGAGTTGATTCTGGAGGACTGCCGCGTGCCCAAGGAGAGCGTGCTGGGCGAGCCTGGCAAAGGCTACAAGATCGCCATCGAGACCTTGAACGAAGGCCGCATCGGCATTGGCGCGCAGATGATTGGCTTGGCCCGCGGCGCCTGGGAATTTGCCTGCAAGTACGCCGTGGAGCGCAAGCAGTTCGGCAAAGCCATCGCCGAGTTCCAGGGCATTCAGTTCCAGATCGCGCAAATGGCCACGGAGATTGAAGCCGCACGCCTCATGGTCTACAACTGCGCGCGCATGAAGGACGCAGGCGTGAACTTCGTGAAGGAAGCCGCCATGACCAAGCTCTTCGCCTCGCAGGTCGCCGAGCGCGTGACCTCGTTAGCGATTGAAATCTACGGCGGGTATGGATTCACCAAAGACTATCCCGTGGAGAAATACTGGCGCGACGCCAAGATCGGCAAGATCTACGAAGGCACGTCGAACATGCAGCTGGCGACCATCGCCAAGCTGGTGCTGGGGAAATAGAGATAGAGTTGCAGTTTGGTCCGCCTTTACGGAGGCGTCATCCCGATCTCGGCGCACTTCAGCCGGGAGAGGGATCCCGCGTAGACAACCAGCGACCCAGCTACGGAGCGAAACGGACTTCGATGATCTCTCTGGATTCGCCGCCGGAGGCGAACTTCCATTTCGCCACGGCATCTTCCGCCGCTTTGAGCAGGATCGGACTGCCGCCCGTAGGTTCAACGGACTTCACCTCTCCGTCCGCGGCCACCACCGCCACCACCTTCACGGTGCCCCCAAGCTTGATCCTTTTTGCGACCTCGGGATATAAGGGAACCGTTTTTCGCAGGATCCGGCGTGCGCTTTCCGTGGAAGTTTGTTGGCTCTGTGCCATTCCGGCAGGTCCAAAGCAGTCTGAGGAAAGAAGCAACAGTAGCAGAACGTACCGCCTATGCATGATGTCGATCCCTGAGAAAGAGGAGTTATGTTTCTAAACTTCGATCAACGGATATTAGGAGATCGAGGCCCTCTCAGAAGAGTGACCCAAGTAATCAGCGTCAGTGTGAGTGTCAGGGCTGCGGCTTCGCCGGCCTCTCAACCTAGTAAGAGGCGTCATTCGCGCGTCCGAAGGTTTACCCGACTGTCACGGCCTCCTGCGCAGCGGATGCTCTTTAACGGCCTGCCTAGTCACGCCCTTGCCCGTGGATAGCCGGGTCTCCAGCCAAGGCTGCTTACTCATAATGTGC
Organism: Acidobacteriaceae bacterium; assembly: GCA_003136335.1. Next base: position 3,734 of record PLEA01000653.1, read on the forward strand.
ATTGAGTTGCACACCGTGGGTCGCTGGCCCTCGATTCGAAGACAGATAAACACCTTGATTTCATCCTCTTAACCAAAGTTCCACTATTGGCTTCCGGGATGCAATCCGTTAAGGTGCCTGAGCGTTTGGGGCGAGGACCGGGGTACCACTTGACGACTTTATTCGGGAACCATGCTATATCGATCGTATCTGCAACAGACACTACCGCTGTTCCCAAGAAGCACAGCTTGTTGCCCCTGCTGACCGTGCTGTTTCTGATCTCCTACGGTCTGATGACCATGTTGATCGTGGAGCAAGGCCGCACCATCGACTCGCAACGCGCCCTGATTCGTGAACTTTTCCGCGACAGCACAGAACTCTCCGCCCTAAAGATGAGGGGCCAGCGGCAGCTGGCCCAGTTGCCGTCGGCCAAGACCGACGCCCCGTCAACCCAGATTCCGTCAACCCAGGCTCCAACAAACCAAGCCCCGTCTTCCCAGGCAGGACTGCAACATGGCGCGCAGAACCAGGCAGCGAAGCAGAAACCGCAGTTCCGGATGCCGTCCAAGCCAGCGTCAGACTTGGTGGACGACGTCCGAACCCTAATCACGATATGAAGATCGCGATGTAGAAACACGATTCAAGAGCAAGATGGAAGACCCTGAACACTGCAGCACTTCAGTTCTGTGGACACGCAATAGGAGCAAGAAGTTGTAAATAGAAAATTTCGAGAGCGAAGCAATGAAGGTCCTGACCCTAGCCTTGTTGTTCAGTCTGCCCGTTGCCCCATGGGCGCCGCAAAAGCCCCTGCGCCAGCCAACCAGCCACATCACCCGACACTCCAACGGCGGGCGCTGGTACTTTGCCGCTTCCGGCCACGCCGTCTATTGCTACGGCCCCGTGATGACCCTGCCCCGCGCCAACGGCGACCTGCAGCGAGTCGCGACGCTATGCCGCGACGGCAGCGCGGTGGTCCCGCTGAAAGACTAGAATTACGAACTGGAGTCGGTTTCTGGAACCACGACCGCTACTCTGACCGCAACGCTGTCAGCGGGTCGACGCCCGCTGCCCGGCGCGCCGGAAGCACGCTTGCGGCAATCGCCACCGCCGCCACTGCCATCGCCGCGAATAGATAAATCGCTCCATCGTACGGCTCCACTCCATAGAGAGTGGAGGTCAGCGCTTTTGCCACCAGAAGGGCCAGCGGAATGCCAATCGCTATGCCCACCGCCGTCAAAATCAGACTGTCGCGGAGGACCATCCACACCACCTGGCCTCTCTGAGCACCTACGGCTATGCGCACGCCAATCTCAAGCGTGCGGTTGCTCACGCGATAGGAAAGCATTCCATACAGCCCGGTGGCCACGAGCACGACCGCCAGGAAGCCGAAGAAGCCGGCCAGCCGGGCAAAGAGGCTTTGCCGCGAAATCGTCAAATCGTACTGCGAGCGTTGGGTCATTGGCCGTATGAGCGGCAGGTTCGGATCCATCTGCTGCACCACTTTCCGTGCCGATGGCAGAATCGCCAGGGGTTCGCCGTGAACGCGCATTTCGATGTTCATTTCGCCGATGATCGGAATTTGAGCGTACATGTACCAGGCCATCGGAATCGGTGTTTCGTCAATACTGCGGTATTTGTGGTTCTTTACCACGCCGACGACAGTCATCTGATATTTTCCGTCCTCAGTGCCAATGAGGTGGCCCAAGGGGTTTTGATTCGGCAGGAAGCGCTGCGCAAACTCCTGGTTGATGAGGCCGACGTGGGGCGATGAGGAAGTGTCGGAATCCGTAAAATCGCGGCCCGCCAGCACCGGCACTTCCAAAGTGCGGAAGAAGTCCGGTCCCACCACGTTGCTGCGCACGGTTCTCGACGTGCCGTTTGATACCTCGGGCAACTTGCCGTCCACAGTCATATCACTGTTGTCCGACCACCACGATCCAATACGCTCTTCCATGATGGTCACGGATTGCACGCCGGGCAGGGCGCGCAGCCGGTTCATTAGTTCCTGATAAAAAGCGACTCCTTGGGGAACTGACTGGATGTTTGGCTTCACTCCAAAGACGACAAGGCCTTCGACCCGCATTCCCAGAGGAGTATTTTCCAGATTTCGCAGCGTGCGCACCAGCAACCCTCCGCCCACCAGCAGCACCACGCACAGGGTCATCTGCAAGGCGACGATGATCTTGCCGGTGCGCGACTTGCCGGCGTCCGTATGGGATGTCGCTGAGGAGGTCTTCAGCGCCAAAGCAGGGCCAGCCTCGAGCGCAACCTGCAGCGGGGCCAGGCCGAAAAGGAGCGCGGCCAGCACCATCAAGCTCAGTGTGAAAAACAGAACCGTACGATCCGGCGCCAGACTGGACTCGATCTGCGCCCAGGCTCCCAGGGCCCTGGTTGCCGAAGTTGCCGAGAACCAAGCCAGTAGGCCTCCTGCCGTTACCAGCAACAGACTCTCAGTCAGGAGCTGTCGAAATAACTCCCACCGCTTCGCTCCCAGCGCCAGCCGCAGCGAGAACTCGCGCGTTCGCGTGGCATTGCGCGCCAGCAGCAGCATGACGATGTTGCTCAAAGCGATCAGCAGCACGAGCCCCACCATCAGCATCATCATGCGCAGCGGTTTGCCATACTCTTGGTCATATCCGGGAAAGCTCTTTGCATCCAGCAAGCTAAGTGTGGGGCGCTTCTCGCCTGGTTGAGGATTGCTGAGGCCGAGGTAGGCCGCTGTCTGGAACGAGGACTGTAATTGCGCCAGCGCCTGAGCCGTGTTCACGCCAGGAGCAAGCCGGCCAACGAGCCTTAGGCACCACCATGTGGAGTTTGTAAGGTAGGTTTTGCCATCGTCCAGAGGATTCCCCCACGCGTTCAATTCCGGGCGGCTTTGCAATGGAATCCAGAAATCAGTCGAAGCGCCGCCCTCGATGCCTTCAAATCCCTCGGCGGCAACTCCCACAATGGTGAAGGCGTCGCCGTTCACATACAGCGTCTTTCCCAAAATATCCGGATCTCGCGCGAAGCGGCTCGTCCAATAGTTGTAGCTGATCACGGCAATGGGTGAGTGGTCGCTCTCGTCCTGCTCGGTAAAGCCGTGCCCGCGCGCAAGCCTTATACCCAGTCCAGAGAAAAAAGTGCCGCTCACCATGTCGCCTTCCGCTTCCTCCGGCTGTATGCCATATCGGACTGCGACCTTGCCGGTAGACAGAGGCACGTAGGCAATTAGCGACGACAGCCCACGATCTTGCCGTCGCAGGGCGTCGTACACCGCGTAGGAGAATGTTTCCTGCGAATCGATCGTGCCGGTCCTGCGCGGCGGGTTGGAAGTCCTCAGATAGACCACCCGGTTTGGATCGCTTACGGGAAGCGATCGCAGGAGCACGGCATTCATCACGCTAAACACAGCCGTGTTCGCTCCAATGCCCAGTGCCAGGGTCAGCACGCAAACCAGCGTGAATCCGGGCGTCTTTTTCAGCTGGCGGGTCGCATATCGTAGATCCTTGAAAAGTGCCTGCATGGACAACCCTCAGTTCCTGAAAGAAGTTACAGCCGCCGTGCCCGAATCACGGAAACAGAACAGCACGCATGAGTCCAACCCAGCTCGTTGAATTATGGATGTTTCCGCTAAGTTTCGAAATTTCTTCTCATCAAAACCGAACACCACCGTTCACAACCGGACAGTCCAATTTCCATACTGCGGGAAGAACGAGCGCACATATGGCGGACAGTGCGTCTGCGTCCTGCACAGGGCTAAGCGCATCCAATCTCCAAGCGTATTAGACCTCCGCACCAGCGAACTTCCGGCATTGGAGATCAGCATGTCCATTCGACCCGTCAAACGCCTCATCAAGTCCAAGCCCACGCTCGAGGGCGCAGGAGTGCATCTTCGCCGCGCCTTCGGCTTCGGCAACACTCACGACTTCGACCCGTTCCTCCTCCTCGACGACTTTCGCAATGACATCCCTGAGGACTACCTGGCCGGATTTCCCTGGCACCCGCACCGCGGCATCGAGACCATCACTTACGTTCTGGCCGGAACCGTCGAACATGGCGACAGCATGGGCAACCACGGCGCCATCGCCGCCGGCGACGTGCAGTGGATGACCGCCGGCAGCGGCATCATTCACCAGGAGATGCCCAAGGGCGACGCTACCGGACGCATGCACGGCTTCCAGTTATGGGCGAATCTTCCGTCGGCGCTGAAGATGACCACGCCGCGTTATCAGGAGGTGAAGACCGCCGACATCCCGCAAGTCACCGACGACGACGGCACTCACGTTCGCATCGTCTGCGGAAACTTCTGGGGCAAGTCTGGCCCCGTCGACGGAATCGCCGCCGACCCAATCTATCTCGACGTGTCGGTGCCTCCGAGAAAAAGAAAAACGCTCCCCGTCGAGACCACTCGCCACGCCTTCGCCTACGTTTTCGCGGGCGCCGGAAAATTCTGCAACGCCTCCGGTCCGCTCGCCGTGCCCACCGAAGGCGTCGGCTGGGCCGATACCAAACCTCCCGCGGAAGCCGAGAATCGTTCCCTGGTGGTCTTCGATCGCGGCGATGAAGTCGCCGTGCAGGCGGGCGAGGACGGTATCCGTTTCCTCCTCGTGTCCGGCAAACCGCTAGAAGAGCCAGTCGCGTGGTACGGCCCAATCGTCATGAACACGCAGCAGCAACTTCAGCAGGCGTTCCAGGAACTCGAACAGGGAACGTTCTTAAAAAAAGAAACGCTAAAGTAGAACCATCTTGGACAGAGAAACGCAATAGTAGGAGCCGTCAGACTCCAGCCGCGAAGCGGCGGCATGTGAAAGCCCGGCACGGAAGTGCCGGATAGAATAGAAAAACTCAACGAGTCCCGCAGGGACGGCACCGTTTCGGCGGCATTCTCGTCGAAATCTTTCAGCACCTCATGCCCGAACTCCCCGAAGTCGAAACCATCGCGCGCGGCCTCGCCAAACGAGTCACCGGAGATGTCGTGGAATCCGTCTGGCTCGGCCAGAAGAAGGAGCCGCTGAAATCCCCGGCATCTGAGATTGCGGCGACGCTCGAACGCAGCCGCATCGCGGCGGTGCGCCGCATGGGCAAGCACATCGTCTTCGATCTTGAGCGAATTGATGGTGTGGGGCGGACACTCCTGTCCGCCAAAGGCCGGAAATCAAATCGCAAGCCTGAGGGAAGGGCAGTCGCGTCAACACCGGTTTCATCAATCAGGCAAGCAGGGACGGACAAGAGTGTCCGCCCCACAGAAGCTCCAAATCCTAAAGCTCAGTGGATCGTCCACCTCGGCATGACGGGCCGCCTCCAGGTCTGCGAGCCGCAAGCCGAGGTCGCGAAGCACACTCATGCCATCCTCCGATTGTCCTCGGGAAGAGAACTGCGCTTCGTCGATCCCCGCCGCTTCGGCCGTCTGAGCGTCGCGCAGGCGGGAGACTTCGCCGCCGCCGGCATCGAGCCGCTGGAAGTCGATCTCGACCGTTTNNCGCTCGGTGGTTCGTCCGTCTCCGACTATGTGAACGCCGATGGCGAAGAAGGATTTTTCCAACTCCAGCATCGTGTCTACGGCCGCGAAGCGGAGGCCTGTCTCGTCTGCAAGACCTCGATCAAGCGAATCGTGATCGCCGGCCGCAGCAGCCATTATTGCCCCCAGTGCCAAAAATAAATTGATGATTGATGATTGTTGNNCAATCAGCAATCAACAATCAACAATGAGATTCTGCTACCCTTCTGCCCATGCCTGATTTTTCCATCGGAGTCGACCTCGGCGGCACCAACCTGCGCATCGCAGCCATCAGCACCGAAGGTCAGCTTCTGGAGAAAATCACTCTCGGCGTCAAAGTCGCCCTGGGCCGCGACCACGTCATCGGCGAAATGTGCGACGCCATTCACCGCCTGACCGATGAATATCGCGGCAGCGGCAGGTTTGTCGGCGCCGGTATCGGCGTCCCCGGCATCATCGACATGGAAACCGGAATGATGCGCAAGTCCGCCAACCTTCCTGGATGGTCCGATTATCCGGTGCGCGACGAAATCGAGCGCCGCCTGGGCGCTCGCGTCTTTCTCGAGAACGACGCCAATGTCGCCGCGCTCGGCGAAAAATGGCTGGGCGCAGCCCGCGACGTCGACAACATGGCGATGGTGACTCTCGGTACCGGCATTGGCGGCGCGATCATCTTGAACGGAAAGATTTTTTACGGCATGAATGGCATGGCCGGCGAGTTCGGACACGTCACCATTGAACCCGACGGCGTCCCCTGCGGCTGCGGCAACCACGGTTGCGCCGAGCGTTATGCCTCCGCCACCGCCGTGGTGCGCATGGCTCGTGAGGCGATTGAGTCTGGGCAGGCACCCGCGCTTGCCAAGGCCGCCAGTTCCGACGCCGAGTTCAGCGCCAGGTCGATTTACAATCTCGCCATTCAGGGCAACGAAGATGCGCAACGCATTTTCCGCCGCTTCGGCGTGGCATTGGGGATGCTGCTGGCCGACCTCATCAACGTACTCAACCTCGATATGTTCGTGATTGGCGGCGGTGTGGTCAGCGCATGGGACGCCTTCGCACCCCCGATGTTCGCAGAGCTGCGCGAGCGCTCGCTGGTCTATGCCGCCACCGCCCCGGAAGAGCCTGTAGGCAAGAAGGAAGGCGCATCGGCTCAAATCGCCGCCTATACGCGTAAGAAGACGATCATTACCCGCGCCCTGCTGGGAAGCGATGCCGGCCTGTACGGCGCCGCCAGAATTCCGGCGTCTTAGCGGCCGCGAAAAACTGACGATCGTGGCGAGAGATGGAAAACATCTGAACAAGTGGGCAACGGGCGGAACTTAAAGCCACCGCCCGTTGCGTTCTGCCTTGTTCAGATCACCGCTATTGACAGGACTCGCCTATCATGCGGACGTCGGTGACCTTTAGATGGCCATGTTCGGTGGAATTCTTCTTCATGCCGCTGTCTTTCGCTGCGTCTTTTGCGTCTTCCTTCATATCGTGCATCTTGGCATTCGTAACCACACCTTTGGCCTCAACGGTGTGGCCCACGTGACTCGCGAGATCGACGGCATTATTGGCGTGCACTTCCCAAGTGCTTCCATCATTAGCGGTCAACAGGAACTCGTTGGCGTTATCGCCCTTGCTCAGGCAACCGGTGATGCTTCTCACCTCGCCCTTCGATTTCGTGTCTGTGTCTTGCGCGAGGGTCCACGCCGACGTCAGACCGGCGAGAACCACACACAACAGAAAACGACTCCATTTGTTAGCCATTCAGTTGCTCCTTAATATAGCGCCCCATAAGTTTCATCGAGGGACGATACGAGACGTTCTTGCGATAGATAGGTTGCACTTTCCCGGAGAGGAGTTGCCGGCAATACAAGAAGGCTTCGCGTTCGGTCCCAGTGCTATTTGCCTGAATCTGCAAGCGCCGCCTGAAACCAGGGTTTGGCGTCGCAGCCTCTCCGAAGCCATTCGACAAGGCCGTTCGAGCCATAGGCGGCTTATCCTTGAGGATGGATAGTGTGGATGATCAGGAAAGTCCCGGCTGCGACGATGGCTGACGCGGGGATGGTAAGCATCCAGGCCCAGACAATCCTTCCCGCGATGCCCCAGCGGACAGCAGACAGGCGGTGCACGGCGCCCACGCCGACGATGGCGCCGGTAATAGTGTGAGTGGTGCTGACCGGGATGCCGGCCAGAGCGGTGCCGAACAGGGTGATAGCTCCGGCACTCTCGGCGCAGAAACCGCCTAGCGGCTTGAGCTTGGTGATCTTCTGGCCCATGGTGTGAACGATCCGCCAGCCACCGAAATAAGTCCCGGCAGCAATCGCAGCGTGCGCGGCCAGGATGATAGGCCAGCGGTACCGTCCCCAGTTCGTAAGCATGTCGGATTTACTCATGAATCCGGCGGTGTAGAGTGCGCCGGCGACGATGCCCATCGTCTTTTGCGCGTCGTTGCCCCCATGGCCGAGACTGTAGGCTGCGGCGGAGAGCAGTTGCAGCTTACGAAACCATTTGTCGACGATTTGCGGAGGCTTGTTCTGCAGAATCCAGTGCGCTGCGACCATAAAACTCAGACCAAGCACCATGCCCATCACCGGAGCGACGACAATGAAGATGAGGGTTTTGTACCAGCCTTCCGGAATAATGACGGAGAACATCGTCGCCGTGCCCGTGTGAATGGCAGCATGCATCATGGCAGCGCCAGCATAGCCGCCGATCAGGGCGTGGGACGAAGACGTTGGAAGTCCCCACCACCAAGTGAGGACATCCCAGACGATGGCGCCGAACAGAGCAGCCATCACGACATATTGATCGACGTCCTCCAGACGGATCATGCCTTTGCCGATGGTCTTGGCGACGGCCGTGCCGAGGATAAAAGCAGCGAGAAAGTTGAAGACGGCGGCCCAGAGTACGGCAAGTCTCGGCGAAAGCACGCGCGTCGAGACCACCGTCGCAATGCTGTTGGCGGAGTCGTGAAAGCCGTTCAGGAAGTCGAAGACTAGGGCGACAAAGATCGTAATCAGGACCAGTAGCACATCTCTGTTCAACGGGAGTCTCTCCGGTTTGTGCTCGCGAAGTCTTGGTTCGCAAAATTCTGTTCGCGAAATTCCTGCTAGGTGCTCTTGACGACGATGGCTTCGAGCACGTTGGCTGCGTCTTCTGCTTTGTCGGTGGCGGATTCCAGCACTTCGTACAATTCCTTCAGTTTGATGAGCTGAATAGGATCCTTTTCGTTTTCGAAGAGATCGGCAATGGCTCGGCGGCTGACATTATCGGCCATGTCCTCGAGGCGGTTGACTTCCTCGCAATGCTCCATGACGTGGCCGTTTTTCTCGAGGAGAGAGACGCCTTTGGCCAGTTCCTCGCATTGCAAAACGATCAGTCCAGCCAGTTCGGCGGAGACGGGCGGAGGCGTGGAGATTTTGTACATCACCAGGCGCAAGGCCGCGGAGTTTACAAAATCGAGTACATCGTCGAGCGAGGAAGCCAGGCGGTGGATGTCCTCGCGATCGAAGGGGGTAATGAAGGTCTGGTTGAGTTTGGTGATGATGGCGTGGGTGGCCTTGTCGCCTTTATGCTCGATGGCCTGCACCTGACTCACGCGCATAGCAAGGTCGCGGGGGTCTGCCAGGATGGTGCGAAGCAGTTTGGCGCCCGCGGTCAGGTTGTCGGAAAGTTCAGCGAAAAGGTCGAAAAACTTGGTGTCGCGGGGGATGAGGCGCATTTTGGGCGGTTCACTCTCGGCTCATGGCGGGTCAAGACGGCGGCGAACACCAAGAGCAGAGTAATATCTCACGCGCTGCGTGGAGTAGGCAAATGGCGAAGCGGCGTAGCGCGTCTTAGCGGCGATTCCGGCGAGGGACGAGGGCGGGTGAGCGGCGGGGCGTCCGCAGGCCAATGATGAATAGGAGGATGAAGACCGTGGCCGATCCGAGCGCCACAGGCTGCAGAAAGCCGCGAAAAAGTTGACTCAAGCCCATCGTAGGATTATGGAGGCGCGGGAGGCAGAAGGCGACGTTACTACCAGGGTAGACCTAACGTGCGGGCACGAAGTGCGTGCAGGTACTACGGGTAGGAAGTACGGGTAGGACAATGGCGCGCTATGCCAGATCGAGAGTCGCGTTCACAACGGTTCCAGTTCCGTTGGATTGAAGCTCTAACGTGCCGCCGAGTTGCCTCAGGCGCTCTCGTATCCCACCTAACCCGACACCGCCGCGGCTCGAGTCAACGATTTCGCTTTGCTTCGCCGAGGGTATTCCCTTGCCGTTATCTCGAACTTGTACCCTGAGACGACTCCCTTCCTGCTGAATGCGGATGGTCGCCGTGGAACTGCCAGAATGGCGATGGATATTGGTCAGACACTCCTGAATGATGCGGAAGATGGCGAGTTCCGTGTCGTTNNTCAGTGGAGGCCTGCTGTACCAACTGGGCGTTCTCCAAAATGGCTCTGGCTCCGAGCGGATCGAGTTTATGGGCCTGCGACTGTACGACGCTAATGTTCATGCTGAGAGCAGCCAGGATCTGGCCTACGCTGTCGTGCAATTCGCGAGCCAATCGCCGGCGTTCGTCATCCTGCACTTTCAGAAGCCGCGCCGAAAGATCACGCAAGCTTTCATTGGCCGCTTTAAGTTCTGCGGTTCGTTCCTCGACCCGTTTCTCAAGATGGTCATGGGCCTGGCGCAATGCCATCTCGACCAACTTGCGTGACGTGATGTCTTCAAT
>PLEA01000139.1 GCA_003136335.1 Acidobacteriaceae bacterium
GATATTGAAGACATCATCAACAAGGAAGTGCTGCGCAATCTGAAAGTCGAGACTCTTACCGACGTTCCCATCGACGAGGCGATCAATACTTATCATGCGATGGCTTTGTTTGGCGAAAAGTATGGCGATAAGGTGCGCGTGGTGCGGATTGGCGATTTCTCTACTGAACTTTGCGGCGGGACGCATACCGGGGCTACCGGCGAGATTGGGCTGATCAAGATTCTGAAAGAGGGCAGTGTGTCATCTGGAGTGCGGCGGATTGAGGCAGTGACGGGCGAGGGATCGCTGCGCCACTTCCGGAAAGATCACGAACTGGAAAGCGTGGTCGCGAGTTTGGTTGGGCCCACCCTTTCGCAAAGAGCGCGAAAGGATGGGGGACCCGCGCGCGATGGGGGACCCGCGCGGAAGGATGGAACGGCCGGCGAAGAGGAGACATTGGCTTCTCCCGCCGAGGCGTTGAGGCTCGAACTCGAAAAGAAGGATGCTGAAATCAAGCGGTTGGGGCGGGAACTCGATCAGGCGCGGATGAAGTCGGCGTCTTCGTCGTTGAGCACTGCGAACATCAGCGAAAAAGTGAAAGAAGTTCGCGGCGTGAAAGTGCTAAGTCATCGCGTCGACAATCTTGAACGGGCGCAGATGCGAACTCTGGTCGATCAACTGCGCGATAAGCTTGGGTCTGCTGTAATCGTGCTGGGCTCGGCGTCGAACGGAAGTGTGTCGCTTATTGTTGGCGTGACGAAAGACCTTACCGGGCGCATTCAGGCGGGCAAAGTTATTGGCCCTGTGGCGCAGAAAGTTGGCGGCAAGGGCGGAGGGCGTCCGGACTTGGCCGAAGCCGGCGGCAAAGATGCTGGGGCGCTGGACGCGGCTTTGAATGACGTTTACAGCGTCGTGGAATCGCTGTTAGGGTAGGGTTCTCTTTTCTGTCTGCGGTGGAAAATCTTCACCACAGAGGGCACAGGGGAACAAGGGATCGCAGAGGCAGCGGGCGGCAGAGGCAGCAGAGATGAACCACCAAGGGCACGAGGTATCACTAAGGCTTCTGCCTTAGATTCCCCGCAGAGAGAATAGGGACAGAGAGAACCATTCGGAGAACGGCCTTGGATGATCGTATTCACTTTATCGAGCACAAGGGCAAGCGGATACTGATGCTGGATTTTTCGCATGCCACGGCTTCGCAGATGATTCCTCTACTCATGCAGGTGAGGGACACTGTGGCGCGGCACAAACCCAAGTCGGTAGTGATTTTAGCCAACTATGAAGGGACTGAAATAGACCACGATGTGGCTATGAAGATCAAGGAAGTGCTAACTTTTGATCGCCCGTTCGTGAAGAAAGCGGCATGGATTGGCACGGCGCACATCCCTCATGCGCTGATGGAAAACTTCCAATTCTTTTCGCAGCGCGAAACCGTGACTTTCGAGACTGCGGAAGATGCTTTGAATTGGCTGGTGAAAGAGTAGTCAGGAGTTAATCGCGAATTATCGTCTTGGTTCGCCTGTAATGTACAGATCCCTCGCTTCGCTCGGGATGACAAAAACTAAAAAACAAGGTTTCTCAGCTTCTCCACCTCAAGGTCACTGGGCTAGTGATCGGATGTTTAAACTCTCCGCCGTTCTTCTTCATCTCAAACATCGCGTTCTTTAAACCGAAATACCATTTGGCGGGGCGGTCGGCGTCATCGATCAGCATGAGGTGCGGGTTGTGTTTCAAGCCTTCGGCCTGCAGTTCCATGGTGCGGCGGTCTTGCTCGACGAATTTCGCGAAGACGAATTTCATCACGGCGGGGACGAAGGGCACCCAGCGAAACAGATTCCAGGCGGCGACCACATCGATGCGGCAATGATTGCGCGTAATCGGCGTGACTGTGGTCAGGCTGGAGAACCAATATTTTCCCGCGCGAATGGTTTCGGTGCGCAGGTTGGGCAGGACGAAATCGATAGTGGTGGTGATGGAATCGGCGTCGGCATAGAGGCGCAACAATTTGTACGGGGCGGAGTTGGAGCTCGGGGTGTGCGCGCTCATGCGAAAACCATTCAGGATGGGCTCGAAGTTTTTCTTCTTCTCGTGGATGCTGTGCTGGGTGCGCCACCACCAGGCCTGGTGAACGAACGGTCCGTGCGCGGGATCCATGAGACCGATGATGCCGTGGTCGATGCTGACGGGCATTTCGGTTTGCAGGTAGGCGAGTTTGTACCTAGAGCTGAACTTTTCGATTTGCGGAGCTGCGTCAGGAGCTTCGGCTCGCGGGCCGAATCCCGCTGATGGCGAGGCGGGATCGGGGACGAAGACCCAAATAAAACTGTCTTGTTCTTCGCAGGCATAGCTGCCCGCGTAGATGCGATCCACTTTCAGCGTCTGATCGGCGGTGAGCGAAGGGATCAGTTGACACTGGCCATCATGGACATCGAACTGCCAGCCGTGATATCCACACTCGAGATTTTCGCCGTCGAACCGTCCGCAGTTTAGCGGCATGCCACGATGAGGGCAGGCATCGCGCAAGGCGAAGGGCTGGCCCATGCGGTCGCGACCGATCACGAGCGGAATCTCCAACAGCGTCGCCTTATACAGCCGATTGCGGTGAACGCGATCGGCGGGCAGAGCGCGATACCAGAAGCCGGTGAGCATGAGCGAGTCGGGCGCCTGGCGTTGCGGGAGGTCGAGTTCGGGCATGAGGAGAAACTGTTGATTGCTGATTTTTGAGCTGATTGAAGACATATGCTAGCATCCGCAGGACTTTGCGGCGGGAAGAAAAGCATAACCACGGAGGACACTGAGTCACACGGAGGAAGAACATGGAGGCAGGTCAACACCCATGGAATTCATCGGTAACTTTCGCAGGTTGACTCGGGCTCAGCGGAATACGTTCATAGCCTGTTTTCTGGGCTGGTCGCTGGACGCGTTTGATTTTTTCATTCTGACCTTCTGTGTCAGCGCCATCGCGGCGCAGTTCCAAACCAGGATTTCGGCAGTGCTGGAAGCGGTGTTCCTCACGCTGGCTTTTCGTCCGGTGGGCGCATTTCTTTTCGGGATGATGGCGGATCGGTTCGGGCGGCGCCCAACGCTGATGATCGATATCATCCTGTACTCGGTATTTGAGCTGTCGTCGGCATTCGCTCCCTCCTTGAAAATATTCTTAATCACTCGGGCGTTGTTCGGAGTAGCGATGGGCGGAGAATGGGGCGTGGGCGCGGCGCTGGCGTTCGAGACACTGCCGGCGGAGGGACGCGGGTTCTTCTCTGGACTGCTGCAGGAAGGCTACGCCGTGGGGTATCTGATGGCGGCTATGGCCTACGCAGCGGCCTTCCGCTTCGTGGGCTGGCGTGGGATGTTCGTGATCGGGGCGCTGCCCGCATTTCTGGTGATCTACATTCGCACGAAAGTGGATGAGTCCCCGGCCTGGGCGCAAGGGCGCATATCGAAGAAGGCAGAGACCCGAGCCGACAAGGGCATCCTTACGTGTCTGGGCACATTCGTTTTCTTAGTTGTGCTGATGTTTGCCTTCAATTCGTTCAGCCATGGCAGCCAGGACCTGTATCCGACATTCCTGCAGAAGGACCATGGTTTTTCGCCGCAGACGGTGGGGTTCATTGCCATCATCGCGAACATTGGCGCGCTGCTGGGAGGAATTCTGTTCGGAACATGGTCGGAAAAGATTGGCCGCCGGAAGGCGATCGTGATCGCTGCGCTGCTTTCGATTCCACTAATACCGCTGTGGGCACTTTCGCACACGGTGCCCATGCTGGCGCTGGGCGGCTTTCTGATGCAATTCATGGTGCAGGGCGCGTGGGGAGTGATTCCGGCGCACTTGAATGAACTTTCGCCGCCGGCGGTGCGGGGAACGTTTCCGGGGTTCGCCTACCAGTTGGGAAACTTTCTCTCGTCGTGGAACGGGGTGAAACAGGCACGATTTGCCGAACAGCGCTACGGTGGAGTCTTCGCGCCAGTGCTGGCTTGGACGGTGCTTCTTGTGGCCAGTCTGGTGGCGATTGTAACGTGGAGCGGCAGAGAGCGCCGCGGGGCTGACCTGTCGAATACGAAATAGCGGGACAAATCGTTATTCTACGGAGCGTGCAAGATCTGGCACCCGGTGGCTTGTAGCACTAAGGAAGCATTGTCAGAGGCAGATTCCTGTGTTACGGTAAATAAAATTTCACGCCTGTAAATACATTCAGACGGTCCCAGAGTGTGGTGGTTTGCGTGAATGAGTGTATCCGAGGTCTGCCACGATGAAAGAAATTATGGATCCCGTCCCAGCCGGAATCTCTGAGAAGGAAAACTTCGCCAACCGCAAGCTGATTCGGCCAACTCTGCCTCGGGTGGAGAATCACAATAACCACAATTCCGCTCCCATGCAGTCGCCGGACCGGCGCGAGCGACCGGAGCGGCACGATCGTGGAGAACGCATGGAGCGTGGGGATCGAGGCGATCGTATGATGGGCGCAGGCGGTGCCGGAAAAAAGCTGGCGCCTCCGGAGCAGACCAACGCCGAGAATTTTTATTATCAGAAACAGATGCAGTCGCGGACGCCGATGGTGATTGTGCTGCGCGACGGCGAGGAAGTGCGCGGGATCATCGAATGGTACGACCGGAACTGCATCAAGGTAAACCGCGAGAACGGCGATCCGAATCTGATGATCTACAAGCCCGCAATCAAGTACATGTTTAAAGAAGGGGAGAACCAGCGGTAGCACAACCCGACGGGCTTCCCGCCGGCACCCATCGATCCATCCCGAAGGTTGGGAGGAAGAATGTTTCCCTCACACGCGGTTTCTCGCAGAAGGTTCCTGCAGTCGATGACGTTGGCGTCGGCCGCGAGTGTGGTGCCCGGCTTGCGAAAATCGGCTCTGGCGCTCCCTGTCGATTCACCGACAACTGATCCAAATCCAGCCGTTCCACTCGAAGAATTCGGTTACGGCGATGTTGCACTCACTAGTGCCGTACACGAGCAACAACTCAAAGAGACCCATGCCGTACTCATGGACCTGAGCGAAGACGCCCTGCTCAAACCGTTTCGGCAGATGATTGGACAGCCTGCTCCGGGCGAGGATCTGGGCGGATGGTACCGGTACGATCCCAACTACGACTGGCATACCTTTGACGCGGGCTTCGCGCCGTCGGCGACGTTTGGGCAGTGGGTGTCGGCGCTGGCGCGCGCGTATGCAATTACGGGATCGCAAGCAGCGCGCGACAAAGTGTTGCGCTTGAACCGGCTTTACGCGCAGACCATTGATGGGCAGTTTTACGAGAACAATCGTTTTCCTGGTTACTGCTACGACAAGCTGGTGTGCGGACTGATCGATTCGCATAAGTACGTGGGCGATCCCGATGCGTTTTCGATTCTGCAAAAAACCACCGACACCGCGCTGCCGCACTTGCCGAAGACAGCGATTGAGCATGGGCAGAACTGGCGGCCGGGGAAGGATGAGTCTTACACCTGGGATGAGTCTTACACCATGCCGGAGAATCTTTTTCTGGCTTATCAGCGCGGGGCGGGAGAGCGGTATCGCGCGCTGGGAGTGCAGTATTTGAATGACGTATTTTTTGACCGGCTGGCGGCCGGGCAGAATGATCTGGCGGGGCGGCATGCCTACAGCCATGTGAACTCTCTTTGTTCAGCGATGCAGGCGTATCTGACGGTGGGAAGCGAGAAGCATTTGCGGGCCGCGAAGAACGGATTCGACATGCTGGCTGCCCAGAGTTTCGCCACAGGAGGCTGGGGACCGGATGAAACGTTGCGTGCGACCGGAAGCTCCGACGTCTACAACAGTCTTATCGGCACGCACAGCGGATTTGAGACACCCTGCGGTTCCTATGCACACTTCAAGCTGACCCGCTATCTGCTGCGTGTGACACGCGATTCGCGCTACGGCGACAGCATGGAACGAGTGATGTACAACACGATCCTGGGGGCGAAGCCGCTCGAACGCGACGGGCGGACGTTTTATTACTCGGACTACAACTTCAAGGGCCGCAAAGTTTACTCTCCGCACGGCTGGCCGTGCTGTTCGGGGACGATGCCGCAGGTCGCGGCCGATTATCGGATCAACACGTACTTCCGCGATGCGCGTGGAGTGTATGCGAATCTCTACATTCCTTCGATGCTGCGATGGACGCAGGGCGGGGCGCAGATTGCTCTGACGCAGAAGAGCGAGTATCCGTATGATGCGCATGTGCAGTTTGAAGTGAAAGCGTCGAAGCCGGCGGAGTTTGCCTTCAATCTACGGATTCCGGCGTGGGCCTCAGGAGCATCAGTATCGGTCAACGGCAAACGTGAGGCGGCACAGACTGGGAGCTTCGCCCGAGTGCAGCGGCAGTGGAAGACTGGCGACCGGATTGATCTTGAGCTTCCGATGAGGGCGCGGCTGGAGGCGGTCGACCCGCAGCATACGGAGACGGTCGCGCTGCTCGTGGGGCCGGTGGTGCTGTTTGCGATCACGGATGCAGATCCCAAAGTGACGCGGGCGCAATTGCTGGCGGCGAAGAAAAATGGGCCGCAGAGCTGGCAGGTTGAGATGGCGAGTGGGCTGGTGAAGATGCTGCCCTTCGCGGCCGTCGGAGAAGAACAGTATTCGACCTACCTGCGCGTGACATAGGCCAGGCGAGGAACGGCCGTTATAAATCAGCGGCTTTCAAGCCTGTATGTTTCGCAATTCGGGCGAGCATTATGAGGACCGATCTCCTCTTTGTCATGAAACGCCCAAACGTAGTCGGGAAACTTGGAGTCTCGCTGGCGAAGTTTGATATGAGAACCGCGTTGAGAAACGACTAACCAGCCGATCTTCAGCAGCGCTTTGAAGACGATTCGGGCCCTCGTGCTGGGCCACGCGCTCATGCCGATATGCAGCCAATACTGATCGACTGGGGCACGCGCTTCGACTTCTCGACATCGTCGGCGATCGCTCGCAGCGCAAGTGCATAGGCCTTTGCCCTAGCCTGATTCTCTGTCTTGCCGTAGGCCAGGGCACCGGGAATCTCAGGAATTTCGGCAATCCAGCGTCCGTCGGTTTCACGTTCGGTTTCGATGTTGAATTGCAAGTCCTGGCTCCTTGTGCTGCCGGGTCGTTTGCGCTCAGTCATTTCTCAGCCAGTCGCGATACGCGGTCATGGTCTATGCTACGCGCGTAATTTCAGAAAGACTAGCGATCAGCCGTGTACGACAACAGGCCGTAGGAAATCACGCCCGCGCGCACCTGCTTCTCGGAGAACGGATTGATCATGTCGTGTTCNNTGTCATACACGCAGTCATTATCCAGCGCAGCCCCTAGCTCGCTGAGCAGCGAAATTGTTTCGGGAGATAGGGAGCCCCGAGGCTCTTCGTTCTCTTGGTGGTGGCTAACCAACTCTAGGTAAGTGTCAGCCTCCGGCCCTCTATACTTTTTGATGTCCGCGAAGAAAGGCCGATATCGTTCCAAGAGAACCTTCAGTCCACTATCGACGTCGGCGAGGTCAAGATCGACTTTTTCGGTTTCCCAATCCCACCACACCTTTTCGGTTCCCTCTCTGCGCGCCTTCAGCGGCTTTACGACGGCGCCTGGAACATTTGTCTTTTCGTAGAGCTTGCGAATCGTCGCCTCGTCGTTCAGTACGCGGAGATATGCTTGGTAG
The DNA here is from genome assembly GCA_003136335.1 of Acidobacteriaceae bacterium. The sequence goes on from PLEA01000139.1 coordinate 7,609, forward strand.
CGCATGGAAGGTTAACCAGCAACCCGACATCAGCAAGAAGGTCGACCCGAATGCTGAAAAAGTCT
>PLEA01000550.1 GCA_003136335.1 Acidobacteriaceae bacterium
CGGCGGAGTTCCCTGCGCCGACAGGGCTTGATTGAGTTGACTGGCCAACAGGTCGGCCTGCTGGTTGGAGATTTCGATCTGACCGTCCAGCACAACGCTCACACCACCCACTCCCGTGTCCTGGAATCTGGCGCTTTGGATTACGGCAGAATTCTGCACCGCCGGCGGAAGTGTGACTTTGAAATCCGAACTGGTTTGCGCCGCAGTCAGAACGGACTGGGCGATAGTATCCCGCAAATTCTCGCCCAGAGATCCGGAGCGCAGCGCTTCGCCCATCATGCCGGTGGCATCGATGCGTCCGAGCGCCGCAATAATCTTCAACGTGTTCGGCTTTTCCACCGTTGCCGTCAATTTGACCTCAACCGTGCCGTCCTCTTCCGCCAGTTCGTTCGAGGTTTGCTGACCAAACATCCGAGAGCAGGTCCAGCGCTCAAAGTGCAACTTCACTCTCAGGAGGCTGGCTGGAGTCGCGGGCGTGAGTGTTGCCCGCTGTATGGCGACCCGTTGCCCGCAGTTCTCCGACGTGTCGAGTTGGGCGCGCAGAAGTTCGGTCATGTCTTGTTGCAGGTCTGACAGATCCGCCGTCAGTTCAAGTTTGAATGTGCGCTGGCCGCCCTGCGCCGCGATCTGCGCCAGAGCACCCGACACCGGGACCCCAATCGTCTGGTTTGCAATGCTGACCGGGTGATTCACCGGCGGAAGCGTGAAGGCCTGATCCTGGCCATTGGCCAGCGTAATGCTCATTTCCCTTCCGAGCGCAAGTTGTTGGTTGGAAAAATCCGTTAAAGCCTTGCCGAGACTCTCGGCACGCGCGGTAACTTCAGGACCTGCGGCCTTAACGTCTAAGCTCTGATCCAGCCTCTTCTCTTCTTGTTCAAGGTCGGAGTCCGCTTTCGCCAGTCTCTTAGCGATCTCTTTCAGTCCGGACTTCTGCGCCGCCGAGAATCCTTGTTGGAACTTTTTGTTCCCACTCCTCGCATTCTCCAGTGCCTCGTCTATCACCTTCCGCTTGGCAGATTCCGCCGCCCCGTTTTCCTTGTGCAACTCTTGCAAAAACCCTTGTAGCTCGGCTTTCGCAGCCTCCGTACTTTTTACCAGGTCCTGAAACTCCAAAGTCTGCTGGCTGGTGGCCTGCACCGCCATGGCCTCGTGAAAGTCCTTTAGACTGTCTTCTTCTTTGACTCCAGTGGGCCGGCTATTTCCGGAAAGACTACTTCCTCCCATTCCCCCGCCGTGGCGCTGGGCAGTCGCCGCCAGCGGATTCGCCAGCAGGACAGATCCCAGGATCAGCACATTGGTCGCAGAAAAGGAAAACCCTCTTGGACGCATGACGGAAATCTCCGAACCTCAAGCTGTAGATATTGTAGCGAAACCGCCAGCTGGGAGGAACACCAGGACCGCGCGTCAATCGGGCCAAAACTGGCGCCTGACCAAACTGGCGACGTAGCCTTAGCTTGGCTCATACGCGGGGAAAAAGCTACAGAATTTACAGTTCCTTGCAAAGTGGGATGCAAAGAGGAAAAGACGTTCCGGTCGGAAACGCCACGTTGTGGCTGTCTGCGGGTCTCATTCCAACGACAGCACCACCCAGTACACTCCCGTGGGATGCGAGTTGGTGCGGCCGTAGCAGGCGCCGATGGAGAAGCTGTGCAGATTGCGGCTGGCGATGGTTTGGCCGGTTCCGTCGGGCAGTGTTTCCGGATACAAGGTGGTGTACGTGAGAATGGTGGAGTGTTCGGCAAGTTTGCGAACGGGGGAGGTTCCGAGCTGGTCGGCTTGCGCCATGGAGCAGGCAGCGTTGTCGGCAACCATCAGATCGCGCCGCTGCAGTTCAGGCTGGCTGGCCTGCCGGCGCGTCTGATTTACCGCCGCGGCAATGCGGTTTTTCACTTCGGCGGATGAATAGCTGGGGAGGGCATGGCCGAAATCCTGCACGATGTACAGCCGGTCTCCGCTGCGAACCACGCCCAACCCGACCACGTTGTAGGCCGGGTTGAGCAGGTTCTCGCGGTGCGGGGGTGAAAGCATCAGATGTTGATGCGCGTTCTCGGCGTCATAGTCAAGCGCAACGTTTTCCCCCTCTTGATCGAGTTCGAGGTGCGCAGTTGTCGCCAGACGTTGCGGCAGGGAGGGCTCGCCGTCAAACTGGTGCGAAAGTCGTCGCGCCCTCAGCATGGCCCGCGCGTGAATGCGGGCAGCTTGAGAGAGTCCTGCATCGATCTTGAGCGGAGGCGCTCCGGCTTTCTGGCGCGACTGGTTGGCGAATGCGAGAAGCTGCTGTTCGGTCTGAAAGTCGTAATCTCTAAATGCAATGTCGGAAGCGTTCGCGGCCGCCGCCTTCAGTTGAGCCGCCTGGCCTGCGACTCCGGGCCCTTGTGCCGGGTAAGCCATCAAGCGAGTCGCGGGCTCTACGGTCACAGCGCCCGTGCTGAGCAGGAACGCTAACAATAATCTGGGGGTTTTATCCATCAAGCAATGTGGCCTATGCAACCAGACCCTGGGAGGGACCGGTTTCTTTCAGCCCGTTTCGACTTAAGCCCGTTTTCGACTTAAGGTCGTACCGGTTAACTTGCTTCTAGTGCTAGGCTAGAAGCCCGTAGCAGGGGCGAGAAGTTACCTGTGTCTATGGAACTAGGGATCAGTGGGGGCATTGGCCTGTTGTTCGGCGTGCTGCTGGGTTGGCTGGCGCTGCGTTCGCGAACAGCCGGGTTACAGGCTCGTTTATCGTTGACGGATAAGGAATTAGCGGCTGCAAAGGCCGATCTGGCGCGGCTTTTGCAGGATCAGCGGGAGTTGGTAGAGGGCCGCGCCAGATTGGAATCGGCTCTGGAATCGGAACGGAAGACCAGCAACGAGAAGATCGAATTGCTGACCAAAGCGGGAGACCGCGCTGCCGCGGACTTGCAAAATGCCTTCAAGGCGCTGGCCGCGGATGCGCTGAAAAGCAACAATTCTTCCTTCCTGGAGATCGCGCAGGAAACTCTGAAGCGCTTTCAGAGCGAAGCCAAAGGCGATCTCGACGCCCGCCAGAAAGCGGTCGCCGATCTCGTCACTCCCGTGCGCGAATCGCTCAGCAAGGTAGACGCGCAGATTCAGCAGATGGAAGTCGCGCGCGGCGAAGCCTATGGCGACCTCAAAGCCCAAGTTCAGTCCCTGATCACCACGCAAAAAGAACTGCAATCGGAAACCGGCAATCTGGTGCGCGCCCTGCGCACTCCGAACGTGCGCGGACGCTGGGGAGAAATCCAGTTGCGGCGCGTGGTCGAAATTGCGGGCATGCTGTCCTATTGCGACTTCGCCGAGCAGGAAACGGTCACCGGCGAAAGCGGCCGTCTCCGCCCCGATCTCGTGGTGAAGTTGCCCGGCGGCAAGCACGTTGTGGTCGATGCCAAAACTCCTCTGCAAGCTTTCCTCGACGCCTTCGAAACCACCGACGAAGAAACGCGGCGTGCATGCCTCGCCAATCACGCCCGCCAAGTTCGCGACCACATGAAGACGCTGAGCGGCAAAAATTATTGGGAGCAATTCGAGGCCACGCCGGAGTTCGTGGTGATGTTCCTGCCCGGCGAAACGTTCTTCAGCGCCGCCCTCGAGCAGGATCCCGGCCTAATAGAACAGGGCGTTCTGCAGCGCGTGATTCCGGCTTCGCCTACAACATTAATCGCGCTGCTCAAGGCCGTCGCCTACGGATGGAACCAGGAGAAACTGGCGCGCAATGCGCGACAGATCAGCGTTCTAGGCAAAGAACTGCACGACCGCCTGCGAAAGCTCGCCGGACACATCACCGGCGTCGGCACCAACCTCGACCGCGCGGTCGAAGCCTACAATCAAGCCATCGGCTCGCTGGAAAACCGCGTGCTCGTTTCGGCGCGCAAGTTCGCGGAGCTGGG
>PLEA01000042.1 GCA_003136335.1 Acidobacteriaceae bacterium
GTCAAAATAAATCCCGGATCGACATCGGACACGTGATTGGCGACCACGAGCAGTGGCCCTTTCACCCCGCGCAGGTGTTCGCGTCCTTCAATCCGCGGCCATCCCAACAGCAGAATCGCGGGACGCATCAGCAGGTAATGCAGCAGAAGCCGCGCCCAGGTTACCGGCCAGCGCAACGTCCAACTCGGATAGTGAAATCCCGCGCCCGGCGCCGCGTCCCGGCGCAGCATGCGTTCCAGATCCCCTACGGTTCGCACTGCGCTGAAGTGGGTCTCACTTAGGTCCACCTGGTAGCGGTCTTCCAGCCCACTCAGCAATTCCATCCGATCGAGCGAACTCAAGCCCAGATCGGAATCAAGATTCACGTCCTCGCGCAAGCCGGCAACCGACCGACCCGTAACACGCGCAATCAAATCCCCAAGCGGCGTGTGTGCTCCTGCCTCAGTACGCTGGCCGAGTAACTTCGCCTGGGCGACTTCCCGTATCACGTTTCGGCGCGGCTTCTGCGTATTGGTCCGGGGAAAATCTTCCTGCGGCCATTCGACCCACATGCGCATTCGTTGATATTCCGCCAGCGATCGATTCGCCCGCTGCACAATTTCTGCCAGCCTGGCATTTTTCAGTTCCGCATTTTCCGGCTCGCGAGCGCCGCGCAGAATCACCGCCGCACACGCCTCCGCATTCCCGCCGCGCTCGATTCCGACCACCACACAATCTTTCACTTCAGGTTGCTTCCGCAGGGCCGCCTCCAGGTCCTCGGGATACACGTTCGTCCCCCCCGAGGTGACGATCACCTCCTTCTTGCGCCCCTTGAAATAAAGATTGCCGTCGTGATCGAACGCCCCGATGTCGCCGGTACGATACCAGCCTTGTGCGTCCGAGAGACGTTCCTCCGAGACAGGTGCATCGGCCCGGTGAGCATCGGCGACTTTCTGTGCCTCACGCTCCCTCCAATAACCCGACGTTACTCCTCCTCCTCGCACCAGAATTTCGCCGTCTTCGGCCAGTTTCACTTCGCGTCCCGGTAACACTTTGCCAATCGATCCCTTTCCCAGCCGGAACGGATGGTTCACGCTGATCAGCGAAGTCGTCTCGGTCAGCCCATATCCCTGGATCGCTGCATAGCCGAGCCGTCCCCAGAACTGTTCGACGTCAGGAGCGAGCGGTGCGCCGCCGGAAATGAATGCCCAGAATTTCCAGCCGAACAGACGATGGACCCGGCGGAATCGCCACCAGCGGAGCGGCCAGGGTCCACGGGCGAGTGTGGGATCGTTCACTTCGGGAAAACGGTGCGACACGAAATCGCGCAGGACTTCGAGAATCTTCGGCACGGCGACCAGCGCGGAGACGCGGCGCGAGTGAATCTGCCGCGCAATCTCCTGCGCGCCGGTCCCGGCGATGAACACGACCGAAGTCGGAATCAGCGGCGGGATCAGGAGTGCGAGCGACTGTCCGAACAGGTGGCTGAGCGGCAGGAGATTCAGAATGCGAAGCGGCAGGAACGGGCCGGCGTATTTTTTGTATTTCGCGATCTCGCCGGCGACTGGGTCGAGATTCGCGAGCAGGTTGCGGTGCGTAATGATGACGCCTTTGGGTTCGGCGGTGGTGCCGGAGGTGAAGACGATTTCGGCGATATCGTCAAGAGTGGGCGGGAGGGCGGGGTCGGGTATGTTTCCGGGCCGGACGAAAGCGTCCGGCGCGGTCCGGGGGGACCGCCCCACATCACCGAAGCCCCAAGCTGAGGCATGGGGCTGGTCGGTTGGGTCGATCTCGCCGCGCTCGATGTCTTCGAGACGCCAGATGGGGGCGATGGAGGATTCGATGGCGGGTTGGCGGTCGCCAATCAAGATGATTTTCGGCTGCGCCTTGGTCTCGATGCGATGAAACAGCGCGGGTGAGGATTGCGGATCGACGGGCACAAGAATGATTCCGTCAACGAGACACGCCCACAGAGCGGCGACCCATCCTGGGCGGCTCTCCGACCACAGCATCGCCACATCGCCTTTGCGAATGCCTTGGGCGTGGAAACGCGCCCGCAGCGTATCGGCTATGCTCGCGATTTCGGCATAGCGATACGAGCGGCCGCGGTAGCCGTCATCGTAGACGATGAATTCGGCGTCGAGGCGCGCGGCTCGGTCGAGATATTCGATGAGCTTGCTGGGCGCGGAATCGGGCGTGGGGGTCTCCTGCAACTATGGTGATACAAAACATCGTGGGGGAGGGCTGAAACTGCAGCAGAGTCTGGACAATACTCAAACACCGGTTCCACGCGGCGCCAAATAGTGTTTAAGTGCACTGTCCCGACGACGCTGGTCTGCCCGTGCTAGCTGCTTGGTTACAATCCAGGTATGACCAATGAAGAACGATTTGAAAAAATCGACGGACGCATTGAAGCGATCGCTATGAATTTGGGGCTCACCGCATCAATGGCGCATGCGAACGAGGCAAGGATCGAGAGGCTGTTGGTCGCAGTTGAAAAGGACGCGGAAAACATTCGTGCGCTGGCCCGCATCGCCGGAATCCACGAGCATCGCCTGAGCGACCTGGAAGGCGGAGAGCGGAAAAACTAGTGCGGCTTCA
>PLEA01000375.1 GCA_003136335.1 Acidobacteriaceae bacterium
TAACCACTCACCCACCTGTGCATAAACTCTCGGGCGATGCGGCTGTCGTGCTGCATCCGGCGAACCACTAATGCAGGCCGCCGGAAGAATCGCGCCAAACCCGCAGACCAACTCCCACTTACTTTCGCAAAGCAGGGAAACCAAGGCTCAAGCAAGACACCGCGATGAACGTTGATTACTGATCACTGCACGCCGGAAAAGTACCGAATGGAGTGCGTTGGAAAAACCGGTTGCGCCGCTACCGAGTTCGCCGCCTGCCGGAANNCTGGAGCTGGCGAAGGGATTTGAACCCCTGACCCTCTGATTACAAATCAGATGCTCTACCGACTGAGCTACGCCAGCAATTTCGGGGGAAAGACGCGCCTTCGCGCAAACTTATCCCTCTGATCCCTTCCAGATGTCCGGGACAATTATTTAAGATATCACAAGCCGAATTGAGCGTGCAAGCAATGCATCGGTAGCAATGCATCGGCAGCGGTCAGTTTGCGTAGCCGCCGGCGCAGTTGACTTTGGCGACGAGCAGAGTGTGAGATCGATACAGGGACTCGCCAATGAAGCCGGCATTTGCCTCAGTCGCTGCAGTCTGGCTTTTTTCATTGGCCCCCGCCGCCGTATTCGCAAAGAACGTCAGTATTGGAATATATGCAGTCCTTGACCAGGTGACATTTGAGCCAGACGGTGCTTCCCCGAACTTGGTTCGGATATCCGGCGTATTTGTCGTGCCCATCCCGATGTCCAGCGGCGACTAGAGGACGCCACGGCGGGGATATCTTTATTTCCGGATTCGGCCAGGAATGGAACAGGCATCGCGAAAGGATTGGAACCAACTCAAAGAGTATTGCTGGAACAGGCCAGGTGGTCGGATTTGCCCGGTACTGGGTGCCGAATCCGGGCGATCCTTCTGGCAATCCGTACCATTCACTGGAAGTCACGGTGCATGCAGACCATGATGTTGCATCGCCAGACGCCTACCCGCTTCCTAACCTCAAGGGAATCGTTAAGCACGGGCAGGCGACCCTGACTTCGATAAGATCGCAGCGCAGCTTCAGAAAGCGTTGCGGCGTTGATTGTCAGCCAAGTGGGTTAGCGATCTTCTCCACACACCAGACGCACGTGTTTCCATCGCGAGCGGACAAACAACGTTTGGTGCGCCGAGCTACCGTAGACGACGTTGCGAATCGGGTCGCCCTGTTTCAAATTAACCCACTCCGTGAACACCGGCAACATCCGCAAAATCCAATCGATCGGACTCAACTCGATGTCGCCTGAGCCGTGGCACCAGCCCATAGCCAAATATGCCGCGCCCGCCATACCCGGCCCAGAGTGCTATCATTTCAGCCTTGACCGCACTTCATGCGAATTAGACGCGCTTTCCCCATTACTCTGGCGCTCGTAATTGTGGCTGCGGCTGTGACGCTTGCCGTCCAGCTGAGAAAACATGCTCCGCCGGAACCGGCGCGGCTGCTGCCCGGCGCCGACGCTTTTGTGTATGCGAATTTGGGATGGGCCCGCAAGGCGAACAGCGGGAAGCTTCTCCTCCCCGTTGCGCATGATCCGGGATACGAACGCTTCATCCAGGAAACTGGCTTTGACTTCGAGCGCGATCTGAACGCGGTGGCCTTCGCCATCCACTACCCGGAGAACTGGCCCGGCGGTGGGACCGGAGGTTCGGCGTCCGAGCCGCGGTTCTCTGAAGTCTTCACCGGAAGGTTTGACGGCGGCAAGTGTCTCGCTTACCTGAAACGAACTGCGCAGTCCGTCGAGAGCTACAACTCGATCGACATCTTTACCATTCCACTTTACGGACGGTCCTTCCGCGTCGCAATTTTAGGGGTGGACACGGTGGCAGCGTCCAATCACGACGACCCTGCCGTGATCCGCGGCATGGTCGACCGATCCCGGCGGCTGGCGTCGCCGTTTGGAGGCCCGGCTCTGCTGCGGCGGTATTACAAGCGTGTGCAGTTGGCCAGCCCGTTTTGGATGGTGGCGCGGGTGGAGCCCTTGGCGCGGCAATCCGGGGCTTGGGCGACGATTTTTCCCAGGCCTGCCGATCTGGTAGTTTCCGCCAGCTATAGTCCGCTGCATCTTCCTCTGCGCGTCGACGCGCTGCATCTGAAAGCGGAAGCCTGGACGGGCAGCGACGAAGATGCTCGCGAGATCGCCGACAAGGCGAATGTGTTCTTGGCGATGTTTCGCAGCGCCGAGGTATCGGTCGGAGCGCCGGGCAGTGACGCCGACGTGAAAGCTCTTTTTGACAGCCTGCAAGTTCGGCAGGAGGGCAACCGGGCCGTCCTCGCTGCGATTCTTCCGGGTGGAGTTCTTCGCAAGCTGGGGGAATCGCCGGAACCGATGCAAGATTTCGGAGCGCCTCCAGCGTCGGCGCAGCCGCACACACCACGCTGACGGCGCACCAAATCGCTTCGCGACGCTTGCAACTAAAACCGGCTTCGAGCGTCTTATCGAATGGGGTAGCATCCAGCAGCTACAATAAAAGCCAATGTCGAGCTTTCTCTCCGGCCTTCCGCTTCCTCTTGCCGCGTTCATCGCGGGTCTGATCTCTTTTCTGTCGCCTTGCGTGCTGCCGCTGGTGCCGGGATATCTTTCTCTGATCTCGGGCGTCGGCGTCGAGGAATTGAAGTCGCGGCAGGGCCAGCTCATGCGCCGGGTCATGGTGAATTCGATTGGATTCATCCTGGGCTTCAGCGTGGTGTTTATAACTTTGGGCGCGATCTCTACCGAAATCGGGCAGATGGCGGCGCGCTACAAACACACGCTTTCGATTGTGGCGGGAGTGGTCATCATTATTTTCGGACTGCACCTGACGGGAATTTTCAAGATCAAGGCGCTCTACACCGACGCGCGGCTGCACAGCGTGAAAGGAAGCAGCACGCCGATTGGCGCCTTCGTGATCGGATTCGCCTTCGCCTTCGGCTGGACGCCCTGCCTGGGGCCGATTCTAACCGCGATTTTGACTCTCGCCGGCGAGCAGGACACGGTGATGAAGGGAATCTTCTTGCTGGCGGTCTATTCGCTGGGACTGGCGGTGCCGTTTCTGCTGACATCGCTGCTGATGGAGCGCTTCCTGAAGTTTTACAGCCGCTTCCGCTCGCATATGCACGTGCTGGAAGTGGCCAGCGGCGGCCTTCTGATCGCATTGGGTGGGTTGCTGGTGATTGGGCGTTTTACGATGATCTCGGGCTGGCTGTCGTTTCTGAATCGTTTTACTTTGTAGTCGGAGGATCTAGTTATGTCGGGTCTTGAAGAATCGGACGGGATGCCGCCGGAAACATCTCACTGGCGGTGTCCAAGCTGCTGGGCTATCCAAGAAAAGGCAGTGCGTCCTCATCCTGAAGCGGCGTCTGTCGGCACGGTGACCTGCAACGCGTGCGGCGCGGCGTTTCCGGAGTCGGATGTCCATGGCGGCAAATATGACGCCGATCCCGCAGTTCCGGAACCGGCTAGAGCAGGGAAACGTAATCCGCTAGCTCTTTTGGTCGTTGCCGTTGTTGCCGCGGCCATGCTGTACTTCGGCTTTCATATGGCTCGCCGTTCCGGACCAATGCCGCCTGCGATTACCAAGTCGGGGCCCGCGCCCGACTTCACGCTGCAGACGCTCGACGGCGAGAGCATGCGCCTCTCGGACCTGCGCGGCAAGGCGGTCCTGCTGAACTTTTGGGCTACCTGGTGTAGTCCCTGCAAGATTGAAATGCCCTGGTTCATCGAATTACAGAAGCAGTATGGATCCCAGGGCCTGCAGATCGTCGGCGTCGCCATGGATGATTCCGGCAAGGAAGACATTGCCAAGTTCGCCAAAGATATGGGAGTGAACTATCCCGTGTTGCTCGGGAAGGAAGCGGTGGGCCAGGCGTACGGCGGCGTCTTCGCGCTGCCGGAGAGTTTTTTCATCGGTCGCGACGGAAAAATTGTGGACAAAATTATTGGCCTGAAGGGAAAGGCTGAAATCGAGGACTCAATTAAAAAAGCGTTAGACACGCAAGCGGTGAATTCGCAGGCCGCCGCATCCCAGCAGCCTCAGAACTGACAATAGGAGCGGGGCCGCGATCGCTTTACTATTTGGATGTATCCGGAATGATCTTGAAACGGCACAAGTCGAAGCTGATCTCTATGCTGGCGCTGCTTGCGGGCGCAGCTTGGGCGCAATCAGGGAAAGCGCCTTCGGTTTCGATCGCTCCCATTCCGCTGGTCACCGCGCCACGCGCCGCGCAGACCATGGTAGATTTGAATTTCCGTGTAGCCTCAGGATTTCATATCAACTCAAACACGCCGAAGTCCGAGTTCCTGATCCCGACGAATCTGAAGATGGACCTGCCTACCGACATCATCCTGGGGAAGATCGCGTATCCCGCGGGGAAGGATCTGACCTTCCCTTTTTCGCCGGATGAGAAGTTGAACGTGTACAGTGGAGATTTCACAATCGCGGTGGCCGTACATCCCCTGCACGGCGTGGTGCCGGGGAAATATGTGATGCACGGCGTGCTGCGCTATCAAGCCTGCGACAACGCCCAGTGCTTCCCGCCCAAGACTCTGCCGGTAAGTTTTAATGTGAAAGTAGTGAAGGAACCGCCCGGGCCACATCACAATCCCGCGCAAAGTCCGCACGTGCATAACTAGCTGTCAGCTCTCAGCCTTTTATGGTGTTTGCCTAGCCTTCGGGAGGGCGATGGTGCGAAATCTTCCCAAGTCCAGCCGCGAAGCGGCGGCATGGGGAAGCCCGGCACGGCAGTGCCGGGTCAAAGAAGAAAAGTTCAACAAGTCCCGGAAAGGAACGGCACAGACCTGGGGGACCTCATCGTTGACCGCTCTGTTTTTTTTCCACCTTCGCCCACGTGTCCTTCAACGCGATTGTGCGGTTGAATACCAGCTTCCCAGGTTTTGTGTCTGGGTCGACGCAGAAATATCCCAAGCGCTCAAACTGATAGCGCGTCCCGACCGTGGCGTCAGCCAGCGACGGTTCCAGCTTCGCGTCGGCGATCACTTCCAATGAGTTCGGGTTGAGATTGTCGAGAACATCCTTGCCCTCTTCGACGTCACTGGGATCTTCCTTCACGAAGAGGTTCTCGTAGATGCGCACTTCGGCATCGACCGCACTCGCGGCCGCAATCCAGTGGATGGTCGCCTTCACCTTGCGACCATCGGGAGCATTCCCGCCGCGCGTCGCAGGATCATAGGTGCAATGAACTTCGACGACCTCACCCTTCTGGTTTTTTACGACGCTTGTGCAAGTGACAAAGTAGCCGTAGCGCAGTCGGACCTCGCGACCCGGCGTCAGCCGGAAATACTTTGGCGGCGGCACTTCGCGGAAGTCATCCTGCTCGATATACAACACGCGCGAGAACGGGACCTTGCGCGAGCCGGCGCTCTGGTCTTCTGGGTTGTTGACCGCGTCCATCCCTTCGACTTGATTCTCCGGGTAATTGTCGATCACAACTTTCAGCGGACGCAGCACGGCCATCACGCGAGGCGCGCGCTTGTTCAAATCCTGGCGCACGAAATGTTCGAGCATAGCAAGCTCGATGGATCCAGTCGTTTTCGAAACCCCGATGGACGCGCAGAAATTGCGAATCGCCTCCGGCGTATAGCCGCGGCGGCGGATGCCGCTCAGCGTGGGCATGCGCGGATCGTCCCAGCCACTAACGCGGCCCTCCTGCACCAACTGCAGCAGCTTGCGCTTGCTGAGCAGAGTGTGGGTCAGGTTGAGGCGGTCGAATTCGATCTGCTGCGACGGAAAGATGCCCAGTTGCTGGATGAACCAGTTGTAGAGCGGACGGTGATCTTCAAACTCCAGCGTACACATGGAGTGCGTGACTCGTTCGAGCGAATCCGATTGGCCGTGCGCGTAGTCATACATCGGGTAGATGCACCATTTGTTCCCGGTGCGGTGATGCTCGGCGTGAAGGATGCGGTACATGACGGGATCGCGCAAGTTCAGATTCGGCGAGGCCATGTCGATCTTCGCGCGCAGCACGCGCGAGCCGTCGGAAAATTGTCCTGTCTTCATGCGCTGAAACAGATCAAGATTTTCGCCCGCCGAACGATTGCGGTGCGGGCTGTCCTTGCCCGGCTCGGTGAGCGTGCCGCGATATTTGCGAATCTCTTCGGCAGAAAGATCGTCGACGTAGGCCTTGCCGTCCTTTACCAGCTTCACCGCCCACTCATACAACTGGTCAAAGTAATCCGACGCGTAAAACAGTCCGTCCCAACGGAAGCCCAGCCACCTCACGTCCGCCATGATGGAATCGACGTATTCAGTCTCTTCCTTCTCGGGATTGGTGTCGTCGAAGCGCAGATTCGTGTGTCCGCCAAATTCGTCGGCGAGTCCGAAATCGAGACAAATCGCCTTGGCGTGCCCGATATGCAGATATCCATTGGGCTCGGGAGGAAAACGCGTCTGCACCCGCCCGGCATATTTATTAGTCTTCAGGTCGTCGAGAATAATGTCGCGTATGAAGTTGGACGGACGAGACTCCGGGGCGGTATTTTCGCCGGTCTCGGCTTCGGTATCAGACGTTTTCATAGCTCTGATCTTATCGCAAGAAAACGCTGCACCGCTTCGCGAGTTGCCCGGTAGAGACAGCCGCCTCGGCTGTCCCGCCCAGGCGAAGACCCGGCGGCGCGGGAACGCTCTAAACTCCTGCCGACACTACCTGCCCCGGAGCAGATCTGAGCGATTCCCTCTGAGCCAATTGTTGGCGGTAGCGAACGTGCCGCAAGCGCGTCATCTCCACCAGCGGCTTCCAAACTGGGTTCACCAAGTCGTGCTTGATCAGCAAGTGCCAGAAGCGATTGGATCGCTTGTAGAGGTATGACATCGCCAGATACAGCGGGATGGCCTGCCCGTCCTTAGGGCGGCGGCGCCAGATCGAAGCATGCGAAAACAGGCGTTGATAGATCCATGCATATCCCTGCTCGAGTTCCTGGGGAGTCATGTGCTTTGGCTGAAAGACGGCATGACCGGTGTCGTAGAGATTCCAGTCGCGATGCAGAAGGCGCCCTTGCGCTTCCATCTGGCGAAACAATGGCGTCGCCGGGTAGGGCGTCAGGATATGAAATGTCGCGCACTCCAGGCGATTCTCTTCGATCCATTCCGCAGTGCGCGCGAAAACGTCTTTGCGATCGTGATCGAAGCCGAGGACGAACGATCCGTTGACCTGGATGCCATAGTCGTGCAGGATGCGCACGCGCCGCGCGTAGTCGCTGGTCTTCGGCGTCTTCTTGTGGGAGTCGGCGAGATTGTCGTCGGAGAGCGACTCGAAGCCGATGAATACTCCGGTACATCCCGCGAGCGCCATGTTGCGAATCAGGATGGGATCGTCTGTGACATCGATGGTAACGGCAGCGCTCCAGATTTTGTTGAGCGGACGCAGCGCGGCGCACAGAGAGTGCAAGTAGTCGCGGCGCGAGCCTAGATTGTTGTCGATGAATACCGCGTACGGCTGGTCGTCGGCTTTGAACTCGTCGACCACCTGCTGCGGATTACGCATCCGATACGGCATGCGCAGGCCGTCGGTAGCGAGATAGCAGAAACCGCAGCGGTTGTGGCATCCGCGGGTGGCGATCAGGCTGGTAGTGGTCAAAAAACTCCTGCGCGGAAGAAGGGGCCGCCGCGGCGACGGATCGTCGCAATAGTCGTTTTCGTACGTTGCGACATAGCGAGGTTGCAGGCTGTTCGTCTCTATGTCGCGCAGAATGCGCGGCCAGAGTTGCACCCCATCGCCCAACGCGAGCGCGTCGGCGTGTGCCGCGCATTCCTCGGGACACGACAGAACGTGCAGGCCTCCGAAGATCACCTTCGCTCCGCGGGCGCGGTACCAGTCCGCCAGTTCGTAGGCACGCTGCGCGAAGGTCAAATGCACCGTGATTCCCACCACCTGCGGCATCGGACGAAACGGCGGACGTCCGTCCAGCAAATTCTCATCCCAGTAGTCCACGCGCCAATGTTCCGGAGTCGTCGCGGCAAAGCTGGTTAGCGCGAGCGTCGGCGTGAGCACGTGCTTGCCGAAGCTCGCATTCGCGTCCTTGCGATAAAACGGATTAATCAGAAGCGCGTAGCGCGGTTCCACCGCTTCGCCGGGCTGGCTTGGATCAAGCGCGGGCGCAGTGGTCATCTCGCGAGGAATCCAGCGCTTCGGGACGGGGCGAAGGAAGGGCTGTTGGGATGCGATCATTGTCCATACTTTATATCACAAAGTGCTTCATGCCAAACGGGGGCTGGGCAGATGGCGCTCGTTCACCTAGCTTTCTGAATTGCCTCTTCGACCCGCGCCAAGGTCGCCTCGCGTCCCAGCACTTCCAGCGTTTCGAATAGCGGTGGGGCATTCTTCCGTCCGCAGACCGCGACGCGAATTGGCTGGAACATCTGTCCCGCCTTGATGCCCAGCTCTTGAGCGGCCGCGCGCAGAGTTCGATCCATCGGATCGTGTTTGAATTCGACGTGCGCCAGCACTTCTTTCGCACGCGCTAAGACTTTCTTCGCCATGGCCGCGTCTCCCTTTTGGGGGATGAGTTCGGCGGGATCGTACGGCGGCAACTGATTGACGAAGAAGAAGTCGGCGGCGGTGAGCACGTCGCGCAGCAGCTTGATGCGCTCGCGAATGAGGGGCGTGATGCCCAACATTTTTTCGGGCGTGATGTTGAATCCGGCTTCGCGCACGATGGGCAGCAGGTGCTGGCTTAGATCTTCGATGGGCAGGCCGCGAATCTGTTCGGCGTTGAGCCAAAGTGCCTTGGGGTCGAAAGTATCTTCGGGGGGGGAACTGGCGGGCGAGGGCGACCGCCCCACAGCGGCCTCCTTGAAGTTCACCACCGCATTCGCCCGATTGATGCCTTCGAGCGAGAACGCGTCGATCAGTTCCTGCCGGCTCATCTGCTCGCGATCGTTTTTCGGAGACCAGCCCAGCAGGCAAAGAAAGTTGATGAACGCCTCGGGCAGAAATCCCGCGTCGCGGTATGTGGTTACGCTCACGACCGGGCCGTGGCGGCGCTTGGAGAGTTTGGTTCCGTCGGGAGCGACCAGCAGGGGAAGATGCGCGAACCGCGGCGGCGCGAAGCCGTCGGCTTCGAAAATCAGGACATGCTTGTACGTGTTCGAAAGGTGGTCCTGGCCGCGAATGATGTGGCTGATGCGCAGATCGGCGTCGTCGGCACACGAGGCCAGGTGATACGTCGGCATACCATCGGAGCGCAACAGCGCGAAGTCCTCGATGTCAGCGCCCGCCTTCACTTGCTCGCCATAAACGACGTCGGTGAAACGCACAACCTGTCCAGCCTCGCGCGGTACGCGAAAGCGCAAGGCAAACGGTTCTCCCGCGGCGGCACGCCGATTGCTTTCCTCGCGTGAAAGTTCGCGCATCCCGGGATTGAACAACCAAGTCCCCTGCGCGCCTGATCTCTCGCTGTCTCCGGTGTGCGCCGGCGTAAAATCGCGGTAGGCTAGCCCTTTCTGGAAAATGGACTCCGCCATCTGCCGGTGCAGGTCTCCGCGCTCGGACTGCTTGTATTCTTCGTCCCAGCTCAGGCCCAGCCACTTCAATCCCTCAAAAATGGAATTGACGGAGGCGTCGGTATTGCGTTCCACGTCGGTATCGTCGAGCCGCAAAAT
>PLEA01000361.1 GCA_003136335.1 Acidobacteriaceae bacterium
TGCTCGATCTGGCGATGCCCAAGCACCCGGGCCTGGAAGCCCTAAGGGAGTTGAGTGTGCCTTCGACGGCGACTCCGGTGCGGGTAATTTTACTGACCGCGGCGGCGGAAAAGAGTCAGATCGTCGAAGCGCTGCAACTTGGAGCCCGCGGAGTAGTCCTCAAAGACTCCGCCACGCAACTCTTGTTGAAGGCAATTCACACGGTGATGGCGGGCGAGTATTGGGTCGGACGGGAGAGTGTCTCTAACCTGGTGCAATACCTGCGCACGCTCATGCAGTCTTCGCATGACGAGGCGCGGCAAAAGAAATTCGGCCTGACACCCCGGGAACTGGAGATCGTTTCGGCGGTGGTGGCTGGGTACTCGAATAAGGAGATAGCCGAATATTTCAAGATCAGCGAGGATACCGTCAAACACCATCTCAGCAATATCTTCGACAAACTTGGGGTCTCGACCCGTCTGGAACTTGCTCTGTTTGCGGTGAATCAGGCCCTACCTCTCAAGAGCATTGCCTGAGAGCAGGCTAACGGAACGCGCCCGAGGTCGAGTTCAATGGCACTTTGGTGCTATTGGCTAGGGAGAGACCGGATATTAAGATTTCCAGTACCGACCTAGGGACGGCTGCCGGTAAGCTCGGGGTGTTGGTAATGCGCCGGCGAGTCAGCGTCAGAGTTAGCAAAACTGAGAAATGAGGAGCCCCGTGGCAAAACGTTTACAGCAGCTTTGGAACGATGAGCGTGGTCAGGACATTGCGGAATACGCAGTGATGTTGGCTGTGATTCTGGTAATCGTCGTGGGAACGATCCGGCTCATCGGCTCCAATGCTAACACTGTGTTTTCCCAAGTCGGCAGCTCGATTCAGTAACAGGCCAGCCTCGCAATTTGTGACAAGGCACGCGGGGCGAAGGGTCCTTTTATCCTGCCGCAAACGTGCGAAGGCTTGGTTTTGCCTCGTCCCGTTATCTAAAATTACTTTTGTTCAGTTTCTGACGGCGATGTCGTCGTCTGCGCCATCCTGTCTGTGCTGCCGGTTGAAAACCGCGTGAGGTAGGGGAAGACGGGAGTGATCTCAAACTCCATTTTCTCGCTAGCTGAGGTCAGCGTTACGGGCTTGGCCTTGGACAATTCCAAGCGATCACTCCAGGGATCGACTTTGATGCGGCCGCCCAGCGGCAGAGCCGCGATCTGATCGAGGCGCTTCTCGTCGAGCGCAGGAGCCGAAGCCAGCAGGCTCGACATGCGGGTAGTCTTGCTGCCCCCAAAGCTGTTTCCCAAGTGAGGTCGAATCAAATTCGGCAGATCGGGCGCCTTCTGCTGCAAAGCCCTCAGAAACAATCCCGCATTGCTCAGTTTGTCCTGGTAAGGAGACTTCTTCAGCAACTCCACAGCCTTATTATCCGCTGCCTCCTCATCCGCGGAACTGCGCTTGAAATCGAGGCGGCGGAAAGACTCTTCGTCGGGAAAAAATAACCTGTCGTTGAAGGCAAGCCTGGTGTCGAAGCGATGTGCCAGCACGATGTGGCTGAGTTCGTGGGCCAGAACCATGGCCAGGGACGCTTCGTCCGGAAGAACGTCGAGCAGCCCGCGACTCATGACAATGGTGTGGCCGATGGTAAAAGACTCGAGAGGAGAGGTCAAAAGTATGCGGCAGTGGATGTCCGGCAGGTCAATGTTGTTGGTGATCAGGAGATTGTTGACCACGGTAGCCAATAACTTGTCGACATCGCCGGGAGGAGAGAGCAAGCCAATCTTCTGAAGCCGGTCGACGGCATTTTCTTCCGCTTGCCGTTCCCACATCCGCTCGGCGGCAACTGGACTTGCATCGGACGCAGTATCGCTCTGGTCCTTCACCGACTGAGGCGAATCGATCAGAATCTGGGTGAACTCCTCATTTTTGGCCAGACCTTTCAGGTCGTAGCCCCAAAGCCGAGTCTGCGCTTTGAAGTGCAGAGTCTTACTAAATCCCGTCTTGAGGTTCGATTCTTCCGTGTAGACGTATGCCGGCAGCCACATTCCCTGGCGCATGTTCAGACGCCAACTGTCAAAATGGAAAAAGAAATTGATCTTGGGCTGCGGATAGTATGTTCCGTTGAAGCGGACAACGTTGTAATCCTGGTCTTCGACCCAGATCCTGCCCATGAAACGTGCGGTCTTTTGGCCTCCCTTGGGCTGGACATCGATCACCAGGCAGCGGAGTTCTCCAAGAAATTCGCGCCGCACGAAGGTGAAGTTATAAAACCTCTTCTGGAAGTCAGGATCGAGCACCACCATCTGGGCGAAGCCCATGGGAAGAAAGTGCAGGGAGTAAACCCCCGTCATCTTGTTGAGCATACGATGACCGAATCCCGGCTGGCCCATAAAAGAAACGTCCTCAGGGCCATCGCTCATTTCGAGCCGTCCCAGAAAATACTGGTCTTTCACGGGAGTCGGATTGCCTGCACTGTCGTTCTTGAGATCCTGCAAGTAGGTCTCGACCATGGGATGCATATGACGCATCTGTGCCATGAACAAGTGTTCTCGCTGCACAACGCGATCGAGCACGTCGTTGAGCGTAACCGCGGCCGGAGGCTGAGATTCGGAAATCTGAGAGGACGCACCCGACGGCACTTCCGTCACACTCATAGTCGCTTGTGCTGCGGAAGAGGGAGGAACCTGAGCGTTAACTCCGAAAACGCAGCCCAAAATAAAAACCATCACCGAGCCCGAGCCTGCCATTCGCATAAGAACCTTCTGGGAGTTGATCACGCCAACTGAAAAATAATGTGCAAAACGGCCGTCGAGTCTGAGGGTTGGCCGTCCTTCACGGCGGGCTTGAAGCGAATCTGCTGGGCGGCTTGTACCGCTGCATCATCCAGACCGTGCCCTAGTCCCCGAACTATTTTCAACACGCGTAGCGTACCGGTCGCTTCCAGTACGACTTCCAGAAGCACCTCACCCTCGATTCGCTTAGCGCGGGCTTCTTCAGTGTAGATGGGCACGGGCTTGGAAAGGATTTCCGCCGGGATAATTTTGTCCGCTGCTTGCGCTGCTGGACGCGATTGAACGGTCGGCGGAGCGGGAACGTCGGCGTCACCAAAGCCCGCCTGGCGTACGGTTCCTGGAGATGAAGTGCGCGCATTTCCGGCCGCAACGCCGTTGCCGAATCCCGTGCTGGCAACCACGCCGCGAGCCCCCTTGGCCCCGCCTGTTCCGTTACCATAGCCCGGTCCAGTCGGCATATCGAATCCGCCCGCCTGCGCGATATTGACAGCCTTATTCTGACTGGCCTTCGCGGGGACGCCGTTGGGATCGCCGAAGCCACCGGTCTGCACACGTTGCGGGGCACGATCAATGGTCTGCGGTGCCGAGCTCCCTGTGGAAAAAACGTTGGTCCTTACAATTTGCTTGGGAATCACCGGAGCCGCAGATGGAGGCAGGGAATCAAGCTTCCGGGTTGCGATCTTCACTTCAGGAGCGGGAGGATCTTCTACCTTCGGTTTGGACCGAGGTTGAGGAGCCGGCAGACGCATAGCCACGGGTGGCGGATCGAGCTTTGCTACCTGGACTGGTTTCGGAAGCTGTTTCTGCGGCGCATGGTTCACCGGGACCGGCGTGGACACGAGTGCAATCGTACGATAGTCAGGCTTCGGCCGCTCAAGAATCTCCGGGTGCAGAATAGGGATCCACACAAAAATCGCAACCACGACTGCCTGAACACCATAGCTCAACACTAAGTCAGACCACGGCATCTCCCAGGGCGGGAGCGATGAGAAGAGACCTGATTCGCGAGACGTCAACGCCATAATAAGTTCTGCCGGCTCAGAGTCCAAAACCCCATTCGACTGTAAAGGTTTTCACACTCTTTTCAATGATGGAAACCTCGTAGACCGGGTCCAAACAAAGTGTACGGTTCCGGGCTGGCTTATGCACGGCAAAGGCCATTCCGGGCAGCCGCAGAACAGCGCCAAGCCCCATTAGTATCAATGAGTTAATAGACCTATACGTTCCTCTGGGAGCCTGTCGTAGTCGGACCACACCAAAAGCTACATAACTAGTGTGGACAGATTTTCACACGGTGCCCCGTGAAGCGCCCCGGTTCAGCAGCGCACAATCTTGGGGCTTTCGATCCCGCGGGTGGCATTGCGGGTATCCACCACCAACTTGGCGTCGTGAACAATGCTGGGATAGTCATAGTCCGAGTGGTCGGTCACAATGACGACGCAATCATACTGTCCCAGATCTTTCAACTCCGCGCACTTCATTTGCAGGTCGTATTTCCGGCCTTTTCCGATGAAAGGGAAGTAGGGATCNNTCGTGGTAGCTGACCTGGGCTCCATCCTTCTGCAAGAGTTCGATGATGGTGAGTGAGGGCGACTCGCGTAGATCGTCGATATCTTTCTTGTAAGCCACGCCCAAGACCAGCACCCGCGCGCCATTCACTGACTTCTTGTGGCGATTCAGCGCGCCACCCACCGACGACAGAACGTGGTAGGGCATGTTGGTGTTGATCTCTCCCGCCAATTCGATGAAGCGCGTGCGAAAATCCCACTCCTTGGCCTTCCACGAGAGATAGAAAGGATCCACGGGAATGCAATGTCCGCCCAGACCCGGGCCGGGATAGAAGGGATGAAAGCCGAAAGGCTTGGTGGAAGCCGCTTCGATGACCTCCCAGATATCGATGCCCATGCGCAGGCACAACAGCTTGAGTTCGTTGACCAGGGCGATATTGACGCAGCGGTAAATGTTCTCCAGCAGTTTGGTCATTTCCGCAGCGGCCGGGGACGATACCGGAACCGTTCGATTGAAAATGGCACCGTAAAGGACGCCGGCGAGTTCCGAAGCTTGCGGGTTTAATCCACCCACCACTTTGGGAATGTCGCGGCGGGCGACCGTGGTGTTTCCGGGATCTTCGCGTTCGGGCGAGAATGCCACAAAAAATTCCTTGCCGGTGGGAGCCTGGTTGCGAGCGGCTTTGAGACCGGCCTTGTTTTCCTTTTCGAGGATCGGGATCATCACTTCTTCGGTTGTGCCGGGGTACGTTGTACTTTCCAGCACCACTAATTGTCCCGCGCGTAAATGAGGAGCGATGGAGTGGGTGG
>PLEA01000568.1 GCA_003136335.1 Acidobacteriaceae bacterium
AATCGCCCCCCCTATCCCGATTCGTAGAGCTGTGACGCAGTGGTTGAGCAGATGGCAGCAGTAGCTACGCCAGCGGCGAGTCGCTCATGCGGAAGCGGGTGCGGACGTGTTCGGAGATGAGTTCGATAGCGGGACGGTTTTGCACCGGGTCGACCTGCGCCAGGTACTTCATGGCTTCGACCAGCAAGCGTTGCCCGTCCACGTAACGAGGATCCGAGGTACGCTCCCGGCGCTTGTTGCCTAGCTTAGGAGGGACAGTAATCGTAAAAACCTTGGCCATGGAATGAACCCAACTGAAGCTGGGGCAAGTATAGCGCCCCAAATGCAATTCTCAGCACACCTTCTTGTTCTTTAAATTCAACAACTTAACCCTTAGGTGAAATCTTCTGCGTCTTGCCCGTGGTCTTCAGCTTGAATACATCGTCAGGAATCTTCTTTTCGTTTATGGATGAATATTTGGTCAGGCGGAAATCCCCCTGCGGGGAAAAGAACTGCTGCTGCACCGAAATCCCCTTGTCGAGATCAATCCATAGCAAGATTCGATTATAAGTATTGCGCACCTTGTCGGACTTAGGGATGAGCTGCAGCTTCGCAGTGGCGACGCCATGGGCAGTGACGACGCCATTGATAGTCTCCGGCCCGAGATAAGTCACGTCGAATGCCTTCACCAGATCCTGCCCGCTGCCGCCGAAGCCCAGCACGACGTAAGTTTCCAAATCGACACGATTCTTGCCCAGATCGTAGACGGTCACCTGGTCTGGCTTGGGCTGATACATGGAGACCTTGCCGTTGCTGTAGAGCACATATTTCGGCTCGGGTTTCAGTTTGGTTAGGTCACTTCCCGCCATCTTGACGTCGGCCATCATCTCGATGTCTTTGCCAGTGCGGCGGAAATAAATCGTGCCGGTTTGAATCTCGTCGATTTCGTCGATCACTTTTTCGTAGGTGTCCCACTCAAAATCGGCCTGCGTACTGCGAAAACTGGCGGCGGCGGCGTCCATTTTCTTCAGGACCGCATCCAGGTCGGCGGAATCGGCGGGCTTCGTCTGCGACGCCGGCGGCATGCAAGTCAACGCGATGGTAAGGGTAAGCGAGAAACGGTTCATTCGAACTTTCTTTTCAAATCGCTCTTTCGAATTGCCGCCCTAGCCGCACTATTCCCGCTGGGCCAAAACTTTGTAACTCTGAACTTTGCCTTTACCATCGGAAACCGGCTCGTAACTCACAATCGAGACCGCACCCGAGATCGGTTCAATGATGCGCAGCAACTGATCGCGTACCGAAATATCATCCCCCGGCGAAACGGCGCTGGCCGCGACCTGGTAGACGAGGCGGCCCTCCGCATCCGCCGTCACGACCACCTCAGTCGGATGCGGATTGCGGGCAATGGGTTTGTCGTTGAAGTTGATCACGCGTGGTGAGAACAGGATGAAGATCAGAATCAGCGTGACCATGATGTCGTAATGCAGTGTGCCACGCTCGTATTGCCACAGAATGTATCCGCGAATTGTTCGCCAGATGGCGTTCATGGGCAGGGGCGCGCTGGGCGCGGCAGTCGTGAGTTCTGCTCTTTGCAAGTCTAGTGACCGGTCGCTATCTTAGCAATCTGAGCTTGGCAATGTGATCGTAGCAATGTGCTGGGCGGCTTTTGGCTATTGGCCCTTAGCTCTCGGCTCGTACGCTTCAGTCCAAGCCCAGAGCCCAGAGCTAAAAGCTCTTCGCTGTAATGCGTTCTGCCCCGATGTACGACCGCAGCGCCTCGGGAATCACTACGCTCCCGTCGGCCTGCTGGTAATTCTCCACAATCGCAACCCAGGTGCGGCCTATGGCCAGTCCGCTGCCGTTCAGGGTATGCACAAATTCGGTCTTGTTCTTGCCTTCGGGGCGGTAGCGAATGTTGGCGCGCCGCGCCTGGTAGGACTCGAAATTCGAGCAGGAGGATATCTCGCGGAACAGTTGCTGCCCCGGCAGCCACACCTCGATGTCATAGGTCTTCGCCGAGGATGGCCCCATGTCGCCCGTGCAGAGCGTGACCACACGGTAGTGCAGGCCGAGTTTCTGCAAAACCTCCTCGGCATCGTGCGTGAGTTTTTCGTGTTCCTCATAGGAATTCTCCGGATGCGTGAACTTTACCAGCTCCACTTTCTGAAACTGATGCTGCCGGATGATGCCGCGCACGTCCTTCCCGTACGATCCCGCCTCGCTGCGGAAGCACGGCGTGTAAGCCGTGAGCGAGATCGGCAGCCGTGCCTGGTCTAGGACTTCATCGCGATAAAGATTCGTAACCGGAACTTCCGCCGTGGGAATCAGCCAGAGGTCTTTGTCGCCGTGCGGCACACGGAAAAGATCGGAGGCAAATTTCGGCAGCTGTCCGGTGCCGTACATCGAATCGGAATTCACCAGATAGGGCGGCAGAACTTCGGTGTATCCGTGCTGGCGCGTGTGCAGATCGAGCATGAAGTTCATTAGAGCCCGCTCGAGTTTCGCACCCAGATCCCAGTAGACCGCGAAACGCGCGCCGGTAAGCTTCACCGCGCGTTCCAGATCCAGGATGCCAAGTTCTGCACCCAGGTCCCAGTGCGCTTTGGGAGTAAAGTCAAACTTGGGCGGTGTGCCCCAACGGCGGACTTCGACATTCTGCTCCGCGCTATGGCCGACAGGCACGCTCGCATGCGGAAGGTTAGGAATGCCCGCGAGAATATCGCGTAGCCGGGCATCGAGATCCGCTGCAGCTTTTTCCAGAGTCTGAATCTTCTCCCGCAGGTCCTTGCTCTGGGCCATCGCGGCGCTGGCATCCTGACCATTCTTCTTCAATTTCGCGATATCTTCGGAGGCCTTGTTACGCTGAGCTTTGCTCGTCTCCGCCTCAGTAATGGCCTGGCGGCGCTGCGTGTCGACTTCGCGAAAATCCTTGACCACGACAGCCGGATCCATGCCGCGCTGGCGCAGCTTTTCTTCCACCAAAGGCAGATTGTCGCGAACAAAATTCAGATCAAGCATCGGAATTAACTAATGTATCGGAAAAGAGCCGGGGAATGCACGTGGGGTCCATTGAGAACCATTGAGAACGGCGACCGGTGGAGTCATCCTGAACGGAGCCGTCTTTCCGGCGCAGTGAAGGATCTCGTGCGCAGACTATAGTGCGCCAGGAACACATTACGCGAGATCCCTGACCCGGCCGAACTGCGCCGGGCTTCGGGATGACGCCGTCAGAAGGAGTCCGAAGAGCCGGCGCAGTTTTGGTAGATAGAGCCCAACTGTGTAAACTACCTTCGCGATGAGGTCCCGCAGATCTGCCGCTGTGAAGTTCTGTTTTCTGTTGGCCTGGCTGACGGTCGTCGTCGGCCTGTCGGTTTGCAGCTTCGCCTCCGCTTACGACGGGCATCCCAAGCTGGTCGTGGTGATCGTGATTGATCAGTTTCGCGGCGACTATCTCGAACGTTACCGCGACCGGTTCGGAGACGCCGGCTTCCGCTTTTTTCTCGACCACGGCGCCTACTTCTCAAACTGCAACTACAACTACGCCAACACACGCACCGCTCCGGGACACGCCACGTTGTTTACCGGCGCCTATAGCAACGGCCACGGTATCGCCGACAACGAATGGTGGGACCAGAAGAAAAAGCGCATGGTGACCTCCGTCGAAGATGACGACACGAAGTTGGTGGGCGTCAGTGGAGACAAGGCAGGCGCCTCGCCGCACAACCTGCTGGCCGACACGCTGGGGGATGAACTCAAGCTGGCGACGCAAGGCAAGGCCCACGTCTTCGGAGTCTCGTTGAAAGATCGCGCCGCCATCCTGCCCGCCGGCTTCGCGGGAGATGCAGCCTACTGGATCGAACCGACGAGTGGCGCATGGGTCACTTCCACTTACTACCGCGACGACCTCCCCAAGTGGGTGCAGGATTTCAACTCCACTCGCCCTGCGAAATATTGGGACCGGGAGTGGAAGGACGCAGAGGGAACCGTGCTTCGCTCGACCGCGCACCGCAAGGGCAAAGACGGCTCCGAGGCCAGCTTCTACGATGTCGTCGGTCCAACCGTATTGGCCAACGAGTACGAATTCGAGTTCGCCAAAGAATTAATGCTCAACGAGAATGTGGGCCGCGGTCCGGCAACGGATTTCCTTTCGATCAGCCTCTCGCCCAACGACATTCTGGGTCACCAGGTGGGCCCGGATTCTCCCGAGATGCAGCAGATGGCTCTCGATCTCGATCGGGAACTGGCCGATTTCTTCAGTTTCCTCGGGCATCAGATCGGCCTGGCCCACGTGTGGATTGCCCTTTCGGCCGATCACGGCGTTTCCTCGCTGCCGGATGCGGTGAAGAAGTTGCGCATCCCGGCAGCAAATCTCGGAGGCGCAAAACTTGAGGCACAGCTCAACAGCGCGCTCACCGCAAAATTTTCTCCCGGCCATCCCGCTGCGTATGTGAAGCTGGACTATCCGCTGGCCTGGCTCGATCAAGACCCTTTCGCAGCCGCTCACGTGCGCGAACACGATGCCGAGGCGGCGGTGGGTGAGGCCATGAAGCAAGCCGGCCTGCGCGATTACTACACCAAGTCGCAACTGGCCGAGGGCGAAGTTCCCGACACTGTGCTGGGACGAAAATACCTGAACAGTTACTCCCCGGAAGGAAGTTGGTACGTAATGGGCGTTCCTGACATTTACACCGTGGGTCCGGCCAAGGGCACCGACCATGCCTCGCCTTACACCTACGATACTCATGTGCCGCTGGCTTTCTATGGCTTGCCCTTCCAGCCGGGAACGTATCGCACGAATACTGAACCCGTCGATCTGGCGGCCACGCTCGCCTCGCTGTTGGGGATCAATGCTCCCACTCACGCCGTGGGGCGCGTGCTGACTGAAGCCCTCGCGCCCTCGCGGAGCAGCACGACCTCGGGAGAAAGCCAGCCATGAGCCCTGCTTCCGGATCCTCGGCTCCTGATCTCAGCGTGACCTTCGCCGGTATTCAGCTCAAGAATCCCGTGATCGCTGCCAGCGGTACTTTCGGCTACGGAGTCGAATTTGAGGATGTGGTCCACCTGGGTAAACTGGGCGGTTTTGTGGTGAAGGGCTTGTCGAAGGAACCGATGATTGGCAATCCTCCGCCTCGCTTATGGGAGACCGCGGCGGGCATGCTGAATGCCATCGGCCTGCAAAACATCGGGGCACAAGCATTTCTCGAAGAGAAATTGCCGCACCTGCAGAGCATCAAGAACACTGTCGTGATCGCCAATATTTTCGGCTACACCCGCGAAGACTACGAACTCACCATCGAGATTCTCAACCAGGGCGAGGGGATTGCGGCTTACGAGCTGAATGTTTCCTGTCCCAACACCGAGGAGGGAGGTTTGCAGTTTGGCACCGATCCGCGCTCGCTGGATGAAATCGTGGCAACGGCAAAGCGAGTGGCACGGCGTCCTCTGATCGTCAAGCTCTCACCGAACGTGACCAGCATTGCGCAAATGGCCTATGTCGCGCAGGAGGCAGGCGCCGACGCGCTCTCGCTCATCAATACATTCGTGGCCATGGCGATTGATCCCGAGACCCGCAAGCCCCGCATCGCCAACGTCACCGCCGGACTTTCCGGCCCCGCAATCAAGCCCATCGCGGTGCGCATGGTATATGACGCCGCGCACGCCGTGAAAATTCCCGTGATTGGCATGGGCGGAATCTCAACCGCGGCAGATGTAGTCGAATTCATGCTGGCTGGAGCCACCGCCGTACAAATCGGCACAGCCAGCTATTGGGACCCCTGCGCCACCGAGAAGATTGTGGATGAGTTGCAGGAATGGTGCAGCGAACACGACGTCACAAGGCTCGCCGATCTCACCGGCGGAATGCAGCTGGAATAATTTCTTCGCTGCGCGCGGTGCGCTTATCGCCCCTGCGCGTACCAGATCGACCCCGGGGCCTTGTAATTGCTGCCTTCGCCCCAGACCGCGTGCGTCGCACCGTCGCTGTCAATCGCAAGGCTGAAGTAGTCTCCGAACGGAAAGCGGAAGCCGCCAGGCAGAATGTAGTCGTAGCCCCGCGCGGGCCCGGAAAGCTGGCTCTCGGCGTTCCATGTGGCGCCGCCATTGGTTGAACTGCGGTAGTAGGTGTTCCACAAGGGGCGATTAAGATGGCCCACTTCCGTTACTCTCGCATCCATCCACGCGACGCGAACATCGCCCGATGCGCCCGCAACCAGCGCAGGAAATGAATGCTCGATGCCTGGCGCCGCATTGGACACATTTGCCCGCTCGGCCCAGTTCGCTCCCCCAGAGGTCGAAGACGAAAAGTAAATGCGCTCCGGCCCTCCGTTCGCGGTGCCGGCGTTCCAGACGGCGTAGAGCGCGCCTGCAGTATCCGAGGCCAGCGCGATCTGCGGCCCCAGATAACCGGTTTCACAGCTTTGCGCTTCACAGTCCGGAGGTGCGCTCGACAGATCCAGCAGCAACGTGCTCCACGTGCGTCCACCATCGGCCGAGCGGCTCACCAAAACGCTGACCGGGCGTGTCGGCATTTCGTGGCGAGCATAGGCGGTCCAGCCGAAGAAAACGTTCCCTGTCGGATCGACTGTGGCTCCGCCCGCCAGCGACGATCCGGGCGCAGCGTTGGGATTCACTTGTGCCTCGGCGAAGGTCTGTCCCGCATCATGCGAGGCAGCCACAAAGAATCTTTCTTCGCGGTTGAAGCCGACGTAAACGTCCGTCCCGCGTACCGCCAACACCGGCCGGTCGGCTTCTTCCTGCCCACGCTCCGCCCACGAAAACGACCAGGTTCGGCCAAAGTCGAGCGACCGGGCAACAATAATGTCGCGCTTGTTGTTCTGCATCCATGACGCATACACCGTCTGCCGGTCCACCGGATCGACCACGATTTGCGGATCAAATTGCCCGGTTGGGAAAGGAAGCAGCGCGCGCGAAGCCTGCCAGGAGAGTCCATTGTCACCGCTGACCAGCAGGGCGACGCTCGGGGCCGTACACGTCGGACAATCCGGAACGGCTCCATACTGCGGATAGAGAACATAGACGTGCCCGTGGCCATCGGCGGCGATGGCGGGTTCCCATTGATCCCCCGTGCGGTAGCCGAGGCGCAGCTGCGGCGTGAATCCAGTGACCGCCAGGGCCGCAGTGGCGGTGAAAACCAACAAAACCAGAAGCGCCAGCTTCTGTATAGTTCTTTGCCCGATCTGGAAGTGGCTGGTCGACAAAAACACGAAACTTAACTCCTGGCGAACCCTTCCCGGACTTTATCGTGATTCCGGCAAGAGCGTCAATTACCCAAGGTCATCTGCCTACGGGGGTTCGTCGGCTTCGTTACAAACCTGTGACTTTCTTGGCGTTCGCTCATCCAATGAGGGAGAATAGAAAACCGAACCCAATCGTTCCGTTCGGGGAGCAATCGCAATGGAAAAGGCCACATTCGCAGCAGGATGTTTTTGGGGAGTCGAAGCCACCTTCCGGCAGATGCCGGGAGTCCTTTCAACCCGGGTAGGCTACATCGGCGGCAAGACTGAGAACCCGACGTATAAAGAAGTCTGCACCGATCGCACCGGCCACGCCGAAGCCGTGGAAGTCGAGTTCGATCCCGCCAAAGTTCCCTATGCCGATCTGCTAAAGGTTTTCTGGGAGAACCACGATCCCACGCAGGTGAATCGCCAGGGCCCAGACTGGGGCTCGCAGTACCGCTCCGCAATTTTCTTCCATTCGCCCGAGCAGCAAGCGCAAGCCCAGGCCTCGAAAGAATCGCTCGAGAAGGCTCACCGTTACTCGAAGCCGATCGCAACCCAGATCGTTCCAGCCGTCACATTTTATCCGGCAGAGGATTACCACCAGCAGTATCTGGAAAAGCGTGGCCTCTCAAGCTGCCACATCAGTACGTCGTAGAGACGTTGCTTGCAACGTCTTCTCGCCGCGGAACTCTAGGCCGCAGTCAGAAGGATGGGCGCCCCTTTCGTGATCACGAGGGTATGTTCGTAATGCGCCGAAGGCCTGTGATCCGCCGTAACAATCGTCCATTTATCCGGAGCGACGAATGTCCTGCCCGATCCCGCCGCAATAATCGGTTCGACGGTAATCACTAAGCCTTCGGTGAGAATTTGATTCGCTCCCGGATCAGGAAAGTTGGGCACCCGAGGTTCTTCATGGATGGTGCGGCCAATGCCATGTCCAGCCAGCTCGCGAATCACAGAGAAGCCGCTGCGCCGGACCTCGCGTTCCACGGCGTGTCCAATCTCCCAAACCCGAAAGCCGGCGCGCGCCACCAGCATGGCCTTTGCGAAAGCACGCTCCGCGCACGCCACCAGGTTTCGACTCTCCTCTGTCACTTTACCCACCGGAACGGTCAAAGCGGCGTCCGCCATAAATCCATCTTTCTCGACGGTGACATCGAGCTTGATCAGATCGCCTGACTGCAGCGCTCGGCTGCCGGGAATCCCATGGACGGCCTCATCGTTGAGACTGATGCAGCTCACGCCGGGAAATCCATACACCAGCGCTGGGGCGGATTGTGCTCCATGCTGCCGCATCACGCCCGCGCCCACTTCGTCGAGTTCAGCGGTGGTAATTCCCGGGCGCACTTCGCCCCTCATTGCTTTCAGCATGAAGCGAACCACTGCGCCCGCGGCGCGCATTCCCGCGAGTTCCTCCGGTTCATTGATGGACACGGATCACCTCAGAAACATCATATCTCCGGCGGCGCGAAAATCAGGCACTCGCCGGTCGTTTCGGCTGGAAGAACCAGAGCAAAACGAAGCCGCCCAGGTAGTAGGGCACGCTCGCCTGCCCGGGACTCCCCCGAAAGCGCAAAATCAGACCGAACAAGGCCAGCGTCTCGCACAAGACATAAGTCGCAATGTAGCCCGTTCTCCAGTGATTGAGACTGAGGCTGTCCTCGGGCCGAGTCGCCAAGCTCTCCCCTGCCTGCAACACGAGTGTCCGCCGCACCACGAAGATCACTCCGACGATCGCCACGCCTAAGGTGGCAAGTAAGTAGCTGAGAGTCGCATCGACACCCCGCGAAACCGGGCCCACGACTTCACCCACGATCCCGCAGAGCGCGATGCTGGCCAGCATCGACCACTGCACCGCTCGCAGTGTCTTGAGAGCTCTGAGCATGGAAAGGTATTTTCTCCGAACTGTGCGAGGATTGCAGCGATTCTACGGCGGAATCTCTCCGAGGAAAATGTTTTTCTGTGTCTTAGTGATGACGATGGTTTGACCGCCCGGGCCGCATCCGCAGAAATATCTGGAAGGAAACGGGATGGTCGCCGTAGGCCAAATCAAGGGCGGCTGGCTTGGAGTAGAAGGTCACGTCCGCTCCCATTCCTAGTTGCCATGCGTCGTCGTGAATTAAATCGTGCACGCCGCCAAACGTGTGCGCCCCGATTCGATAAGCAGGATGCACCGGCGCCTGCGGAAAGAGTTCGTCCTTATCGACTAGCTCCAGCCGTGAGAAAACATAGTTTCGTTGGCGGAAATTCAGAGTCGATTCCAGCAGATAGCTGTTCAGGTTCGTCTCGGTCGCGATTTTGTGCACGCGTCCCCAGATCAGCGTTGTCGCCCATTTCCCTGCCGTCAGCGGCCGGTTGTATTAGATGGAGGCGGTTTGCCGCCACTGGCAGCCCGGCTCCAGCGCCTCGGGATGTTCCAGTCGTCCA
>PLEA01000669.1 GCA_003136335.1 Acidobacteriaceae bacterium
TTCGAACAACTCCAACACTGGACGAATCGAAAAATGAAAGAAGAAGGCTGGGAATTTCCGACCTAATGTCCTGCTTTGTCGTGCCGCGGTTGCGCACCGGCAAGTTCGCGCAGGCGCTCGGCTGCACTCTCGGGAGTGATATCGCGTTGCGGTGTTCCCAGCATTTCGAAGCCAACCATGAATTTGCGGANNCGCAGCAGCGGCGGATAAAAATGGGCGTGGAAATGACATTCCGGATGCTCGATGCCATCGGTCGGCGACTGGTGAAAGCCCATCGAGTAAGGGAAGGGAACTCCGAAAACCTTGTCGTAGGTGGAAGTAACGCGATGCAGAATGTCACTTAAAGATTGGACTTCCTCGGGCGCGAATTCGTTCATGCTTCCAAAGTGTCGCCGACTGCAAACCAGAATCTCAAACGGCCAAACCGCCCAGAAGGGCACGAGCGCAACGAAACCGTCGTTCTCACAGACCACGCGCACTGGCTGCCGCTGTTCCAATGCGACGTAGTCACATAGAAGACAGCGGGTGTGCGATTTCAAGTAGACCCGCTGGGCAGCCAACTCCTTGGAGGGTGCTTCGGGAATCGAAGACGTCGACCAGATTTGGCAGTGAGGATGCGGATTGCTGGCGCCCATCATGGCCCCACGGTTTTCGAAGATCTGAATGTGGTTGATATTTTCGAGGCCGCCCAATTCGCGGAATTGTCCCACCCAAGTGCGGACCACCAGTTCGATCTCTTGCAGTCCCATGGTCGCAAGTGTGAGATCGTGACGCGGAGAGAAACAAATCACTCGGCAAATTCCAGGTTCAGCTTCGGCGACCAGCAGGCCCATGTTGTCGACATCGAGACGAGCGTGGGCGGTTTCGGGTTTCAATGCGGCGAAGTCGTTCTCAAAGACGAAGGTCGTGGCGTACGCAGGATTTTGAGTCCCGCCGGCGCGCATGTTGCCGGGGCAAAGATAGCAGTTCGGGTCGTAAGCGGGCTCGGACGCGGTTGGTCGCGGCGCGACTTCTCCTTGCCACGGACGCGTTGTGCGATGCGGCGAGACCAGCACCCATTCGTTAGTCAGGGCATTCAGGCGGCGATGGGGATCTTCAGTGAGTTTCAAGTGCGGCCTCGCAGCATTTTACGATGAGGGAGGCGAGTTGCGGCGTAGCATCGTGCTTGTGCGGCGGTTCAGCAACGAGACAGACCCCCGCGGTAATGCGAACGTCCGCCGGGCTTCGCCCCTTCGACTCGCTGCGCTCGCTCAAGGCAGGCTTCGGCGGGACAGCCGAGGCGGCTGTCGCAAACGTGGGTTATTGGCTCGCTGAAGCTCCTGAGGACTCGAATGTTTCCGGGGGGTCAAAGAAGCATTTGTGCCAGAGTGCGGAATCCGATAATGTGCCGGCTCTCCACTGCTGAAGCGTGGTCATGGTAGTGGCGATCATGCCGCCGTCGGCGGAATCAAAAATCACCACGATGCCCGCCAGTGCTGAAGGGTTCTGCGCCATTTCCTTGTAGCTTTTTTCCAGCAGAAATTTGGTGTACTCCAGCCGCGCTTTGGGCCCGGCATCGCTCGCACTGTCATCAACTTTCTGCACCGAGATAATTTTCACACTCTTGTCGCGAAGCGGTTCCCAATCTCCCGGGAAGGGCGCGGTTTCTTCGCGAATGACGTGAAACAAATCTGCGGCGGGCCTCAGCGCGGAGGCTGTGGGCGCGTCGGTGTCGGCGATGCCATCGGGCATCTCGACGCTGTTGCGCCAGATCCATCCCCGCGACAGGCCGGAAATGCGCACGTGCACCCAGTCCGCGTTGAAGTCGAGCATTTCGAATTCATCGTGCATGCTCGCAAGAAACTGCGGCTTCGCATTCAGGCTGGGAGTGGAAACTACCGGCGTGCCGGATTTCTTGACGGCCACCAGATTCTTGGGATGCGCCTGGTTCTTGAGAGTCTCCTCCAGGCTGTCGGCTTCGGTCTGCAATGCGCTGTCGGATTTTACGGCGTTCTGTGCATCGGGAGGTCGTTCCCGCTGCTGAGTTGCCAAGCCCTGGCTCAACGTCGATGAGAATGTTCGATCGGTTTCGGGGAATTTGGGAGCGGGCGCGGAGATCGTCGGCTGTGCCTCTGCTGGAGGCTCGGCGGACGGCTTCGGGGTCGAGACCGAAGCGGTTCGGCTGCCGCTCTCGGTCGAGCTTTTCGCGAGTTGCTCCGTCAGTTGATCAAGAAGGTCGGTTTCGAGCCGGCCGTTGGAAGTCAGCAACTGATATCCCGAGCGAGAAGCCACAGGATCGGCGTACCATGCCGTTACTTTTGTGCTGACCCGCACCAGCGCTCCGCCCGACGGCGTCGAGCTGACCTGGACTGCGGACTGGTAGTAGGCGCGCTGGTAGCGCTCCAGGGGATGTTCTCCGGGATTGGCGAATCCGTCCAAAGTCGGAAGATGTCCGGCTAAGCTGGATTGCAACGCCGTCAGCGCCTTTTCAATCGTGGCCTTCGACTGCGGGAAGACGCGTTCGTTGGGATTGGTTTGGGCCGGCACTTGCACGGCGACGAGAGCGGCAAAGATCATGGCGGACGACAATGCCCACAATACAAACTTCCCCGAAGCCCTGACTCGGGACCTCCTGACCCGGGAGATCATTATTCTGGATCTCATGATTCTGGATCTCATGGCACCTGCTCCAATTCGTCACGCAGGATCCATCCGTGTTGGCCCTCGTGGGTTTCCACTCCAAGCCAATAAGGCGTAGAGACCACAATCAGAACCTCCGTACCCGCGGGCAGGGATTGCAGAGTGGTTGCGGTGTGGAAGGGCGCCGACTGCAGCGGCGCCCCCGGCGCCTTCACCAACCGTTGGAGTTGCCGCCTGAGATCGTGGACGTGCTGTTCCAAAGTCGGGGGAGAGGATGGCGCATCCGCACCGGGTGGAGCATCAGTGTTGGCAGTGCTCGCAGGGACTGGCGCAGGGACGGCGGCGGCGGGCGTCTGGTCAATCGAAGCCGGCTGTTGCATCGTGACAGCGTGCTCCTGCTTTTCCTTCTGGGCCTCGACGGTCTGGGCTTTCATCAGATCCATGGCGTCAAGGTGGTCGTGGATGTCCTTATACTCCGCACTTTCAACGGAGCCGTTGGAGGCGTGACCGACGTGGCGGAAATCCTCCACAAAACGCGCGTCAATGCGAAGGACGGTGTTCTTGTCGCCCTGGGCCTGCACGACGTAGCGGACTGCCAGAGTTCCGACGTCACTACTGTCCTTGAAATTCCGAGGGTCCAACGCTTTCAGGCGCACTTTGTAAAAAACCTTGCCGCCCTCGGTCCACGCCGGAAAAACCCGGGTGGAAATTGCGGGAGTGGCGTCGGTAATGTATTCGTCCTTGTTGTACTCCTTGGTTCCCCGAATGATTCCGTTCTGCGCTATGTCCTGGACGACCTGAGAGACTTCGGCCTCTGGAAACGGAATGTTTATGATGAGGCCCATGCCGTATTGGACGGCATCCTTTTCCCGGGCGGGAAGGGGAAGAGCGGCCAGCGTGAAGATCAGGATGACGGCGGTTTTGCACAATGTTCTTAGGCCTGACCTTCCGCAGGAACCCGACACCGCTTCCGCAGAAGTTTTTGAGATCACCACAAAGAAGTTCCTCCGTAGGCCAAGAGTCTCAACTGTGAGTTAGCGCTGTCAACTGCTGCCATTTTCTTGGAGACTTGATCGCCAGAAAGAGCCCTTTCCGATTTTACTTTGTAAAAAAATTGTTAAATTAAAGATTTGTAAAGCCTCTTGCAAAACGTTACAGGACCATTGTAGGATTCCGTTCCGGTACAGTGGTAGGACCTTCTGGAGAAAAATCGGTTTAGAGGCCCTGCCAGAAGCACCCATGAGGGAAGGGGTCTCAGTGCGTTTGTTTGGTGTTTGGCGCCAGTTCGGCCTTTGCGTTGTGGAACGCATTCAAAAGAAAATTGCTAGGAGTCGGCATGCGTGTGGGAATGAAGTCTCTTCTTTGTAAGGTGGCACCGTGGGGGAAACATTTCCTGGCGGCGGCTCTGGTTCTGGCTTTCCTGATCCTAAGCGGCAGCCAAACGGCAAACGCCCTTCCGGCCTTTGCTCGAAAGTACGGCCTGCGCTGCTCAGCGTGTCATGAGTCCTGGCCGATGCTGAATTATTTTGGCCAGAAATTCAAAGACAACGGCT
Organism: Acidobacteriaceae bacterium; assembly: GCA_003136335.1. The sequence goes on from PLEA01000669.1 coordinate 4,173, forward strand.
ACCAGCTTATGAATGATCGGGATGCCCCGATCTGGCAGAATCCGGGCTACTGGCCGGTTACGTTCCGCATCGTGCCGATCTGGCATCGGGTGAGCACGGGAAAAGTTGCGGTCGACCAAGGGTCGGGGATCTCCCGGATCACGACCTCGGGTTTTGACCTAAGCGGGTTGGACTTCCATACCGGTGGCACGCTGGAAAAGAATTTCTCGTTTTACGTGCTGCCGTCTTCCGACGCCACTGCCTCCTTCCACTTTGAGACGGTGATGGCCCGGCTGGACAACTTGTTCGGCAGTCCCTGGCTCAACCTGAAGCTGGGTAAGTTCGAACTCGACAACCTGCTGTCTGAAAAGCGAATTCTGACGCTGACTGGCAACGGCGGCATTTACCAGCTTTATCACTTCGTTCCGGTTGGCGACGGCAACATCTTCGGCCAAATGGGAGATAACCAACTGGGCGTCGAAGTAATGGGTCACTCGTACAACGACCGTACCCGATACTCAGCAGCGCTCCTCAGTTCCACAGACGGAAACGTGGGCCTGCCGTACGGCAATGCCTATACCGGCTTCTTTGCAGCTAGCCAGGCGTTCGATGCGGGCAAACTTGGGGTGGATCGCATTGGCGCCTATGCCATGATCGGACAGGCGCCGACTTATTATCTGACATCCGGCACGGTGCCAATCCCCGGTTCGGGACTGAGCAACAAGTCATTCAGCCGCGAAGGCTTCGTCGGACAGTTTTATTTCGGCCAGCACTTCGATCTGCAGGTGGTGACGCAGCATGGCGAGGATGACGCCTGGTTTGGACAGGGGTACGGCGACCCAATCGATAATGCGGGTGCGCCTAACAACCTGAATGGCACTGCCCTCCCGGCCGGATCACAAGCACCCACTTGGAACGGCGTTCTGTTCGAACCTCACTACGTGTACAGTCCTCAGCTCATCTTCATTGGGCGCTATGAGACGATTCGCATGTCGCGTCAGGCCACGCCTGGCAATGCTTCGAACCTGGGCAATATCTCGACCTACACGCTCGGATTTCGCTACAACCCGTTCATGACGAGCCGGGCCGGTTTTGCCTGGCACAACGAGTACAACTGGCTGCACCAGGATGGCACTGGGCCCCTGATTGGTCTGAACACGACCAACGTAAATACCAGCGAACTGCTTACGGGATTTGACTTTGACTTCTAGAGGGATGGACATGCGGATAAGATTGCGGATGTGGACGCTGTTAGTGGGCGCAGCTGCGGTGTTGGTGCTCCCGTTGCCTTCCTGGGCCCAGCTCACGCAGTACGATTTGCAGACGCGGATGGGCACGGACAGCCACATCGGAAAAATTACCGGCCATGCCAAGGACGGCAAGGCCGACTACCGCCGGTATTGTGTGGGTTGCCACGGGGAATTAGGCGACGGGAATGGCGAGAATTTTCCCTGGGTCGACCCCAAGCCCCGCGATTTCCAATTGGGCATCTTTAAGTGCCGCTCCACCCCGACGGGAACTTTGCCCACCGACCAAGATCTTTTCGACACCCTCGCTCGCGGCCTCGACCGCTCGAACATGCCGCAATGGAGCACCTTCACCAAGCAGCAGCGCGCGGACCTTGTGGCCTGGGTTAAGCACTTCTCTCCGCGCTGGGTAAGCGAGAAACCAGGAACGCCGATCGAGATTCCTGCAGAGCCGGAAGTTACCGCCGAACGCATCAAAGCCGGGCGCGATGTATTTGCGCGGGTGCAGTGTTGGAAGTGCCACGGCGTACTGGGTCAGGCCAATGGTCCGTCCGCCGCGACCCTGACCGACGATCAGGGCCGGCCAATCGCCGCTTACAACTTTACCGAGGGATCTCGGCCAAAGTGCGGCGATACCGATCGCGATCTCTACAGAATCTTCATGACCGGTTTGGATGGCACTCCGATGCCTTCTTTTGCCGACAACATTAAGCCGGATGAGGCATGGGATTTAGTCTTCTATCTGCGAACCCTTATGTCTCAGCCCAGCAAAGAAAAAGCTATGGCGAAGCAACTTGGACTGAAGCCGGTTGATCCGAATGCCCCAGCTGGGCAACAATAGGGTTAAAATGTCACGGATTCACGCCCACTTCGTACTTTAAGGAGAGATTTCTATGAGGAAGCAATACAATTTCTGGGCTGTCCTATCGGCAATCGCTCTCATCTGCTGTAGCGCACTGATCCTGGGTCAGAAAGTCAACGCGGCGGGAGAAGGAAAGATTACCGGAACGGTCAAACTCGACGGCGCAGCTCCGCACATGAAAGGCATCGACATGTCGAAGGACCCTTACTGCGTCAAGGCCCATGCCAACGATCCCGGGCACCTGGAAACAGTGGTGGTGGGCCAGAACGGTGGATTGGAGAATGTGGTTCTCTACATCTCCGAGGGCTTGACAGGCAGTGCGCTGACCGAGAAACCGACCGAAGTGCCGGTGTTTGATCAAAAGAACTGTATGTATACACCGCACGTGCTGGCGCTGGACGCGGGCCAGACGTTCAAGGTGGTGACCAGTGATCAAACCACCCATAACATTCACCCGCTGCCCAATCCGATGACCGGCAACATCCCGTGGAATCAGTCTCAGCCTCCGGGCGCTGCACCGATCGAGAAAAGCTGGAAAAATGCGGAAGTGATCCCGGTACAATGCAACATTCATCCCTGGATGCACGGCTGGCATGTGGTAGTAAAAGGCCCGTATGCGACGACGGACGCTAGTGGCAACTACACCATCAACAACGTGCCGCCGGGAAACTACACGGTGACGGCATGGCATGAGGACAGCCCGAACCTAACGCAAACTACCCAAACGCAAAAAGTGACGGTTGCGACAGGCAAGCCGGGAAGCGCTGATTTCACATTCAAGGCGAAGTAGAACAGGTCTCGTCGCGGTTGCAGCTCAACTGAATCATGGAATCGCCGCAGTTTTAAACTGCGGCGATTGCCTTACAAAAAGTCCCAGCTAACTTGGCCAAAGGCGGAACGATATGGCGAAGATATTCGCGGTGACGATCATCCTGATCGCAATCGGTTCGGCTATTCCCATCATCATGCACACGTGGCCCATGGCCCAGGATATTTCCACCCACGGTCCACTGATTGACGAGCAGTATGCGGAAACGATGCTGGAAGCTGGAATTTCGTTTCTGGCCTCCCAGTTCCTCCTGGCATTCTTCATCTGGAAGTTCTCGAGCCCGAAATCCGGTGAGAAGGTCAGGAACCTTCCCGGTGGCGCTGCGGGCTTGGTCGTGGCTGCCTTTCTGTTGGTTGGCACAGAAGTTTTAGCTTTAGGAGTGTTCGGTGCAAAGGCATGGGC
>PLEA01000237.1 GCA_003136335.1 Acidobacteriaceae bacterium
TAGGGTACTAAGATTTATCGCCAGTTGAGACGATGCTGGCGGCTTGGATTGCTTCCGGTTGGCCGACAATTCGCCAGTTGGTGGCGATCAGCCCGTCTTTCGGGACTAATCGCAAGACTATGTCGTAAGTCACAGAGAATGAATGCATCGGAGCCGTGGTTCTCCTCCAGCGCGAGGTCGAACCTCAGCTAAATGAGAAGTGGTTATTCGAAGATCCTATTCCGGCACACTGCCCAGCCGTTTGAATCAAAACGCGGCCGATTTGGAGATGCATTTAGCCGGTGATGAAGAGCTCTTCTATTCGACTGTCAAAGCAACGGTGCCGACCTTCGCGCTTACCGAACCTGATGTGCCAGTGACAGTGATCGTATAGGCTCCTGGCGTAGTGCCGGTGTTGCCACCTCCACCTCCGGTTCCGCCCCCGCCGCTTCCATTGGTGCCTCCGCCGCAAGCAATGAGTCCTGTGGAGACAAACAGGAGCAGGAGTCCAATAATCGCGACGCGGCCTTTCCGTTTCCGTGGCCTCACAAAGAGCAACACTAATGCGAAAGTGGCTCCGCTGGCCGGGGGCCAGAAGAGCCTTCTCTCTTGATTCTCGGCACTCGATGCCGCGGTTGTGTTGACAGTGAGTGTCGAGGTCTGTGCGGCAGCACCGCTGATCGTGACGGAGGTTGGGTTCAGACTGCACGTCGGCATGTCATTGACGCCCGTTAGTGTCGTACTGACGCTGCAAGTCAGATCCACTATTCCGGTGAACCCGTTCGTCCCCGCCACGCTAATCGGCCCGGTATTCCTGGTAATCGTGCCTGGGATGACCGTCAAGGACGTGGTTCCGCCAGATCCCGGTGCGATGCCCGGTTCTGCAGTGATGTTGAGGCCAACGGTGGTTGTCGCGCTCAGCGAGCCGGAGGTTCCAGTGATGGTTACCGTTACCGCGCTGGAGGTGATTGGAGACGAGATGCTGGCCGTGAGCGTCAGTACCTGAGTTCCCGCTGCGGATCCGGGGGCAAAACTCGCTGAAACGCCGCTGGGTAGGCCAGGGGCGGCGAGCGTAACCGTTCCGGTAAACCCTCCAACATCGGTGGCCGAAATTGTGCTTGTGCCTGTGCCGCCTTGAGGCACCGATACGCTTACAGGGGAAGCGTAAAGTGTGAAACCTGGAGCCGATATATTGATCGTGTAAGCTGCGGTTGTTACTGCGCTGGTCGAATAGCCGGTCGCCGCAGCAATGGCTTCAATTGTCTCTGTGCTGCTCACGGTGATTGGCTCTGTGTATTCCGTCGAAGAAGTGGTCGGCGTCGTGCCATCGTTCGTGTAGTAGATGGTTGCTCCCGTCAGCGAGTCGGTGATTGTCAGGCTCTGCGTACCCAAGTAACTGCCGGACGCAAGAGAGAAGACAGGCGCGGGGGTAGCTGGGCTCACGCTCACGGCCGCGCTGGCAAGGAAGGCCAGTTCATCGCCCGAATTTGGTCTTCCCCACGCTTGGACTAGCAGACTATGTGTCCCGGCCGACATGCTGGCGTAGGTGTCCAAGTTCAGTCCCGAAGTGCTGTAAGTCGGACTCCCATCGACGTAGAGGACCATGGCCACGTAGCTGGCGGAAGAACTGGTGCTAGCAGATACGTGCACGGGCGAGCTGACCTGCCCACCGCTGGGGGAATTGATGTTTACGAACGTGCTAGGAGGGGGCGGCGGTGGTGGGGGTCCAGTCACATTGACCGCCCCTGCGGTAGTCCCGGAATTACCTGAGCTGTCGCTCACGGTGGCGGTCACCAGGTAGTTGCCAATCGACTTGTAAGTGTGGGAGGCGGTTGGGCCGCTCACTACCGTGCCGTCGCCAAAATTGATACTCGAAACAAGGCCCGAGCCCGACGACTGGGCAGTGGAGGCTGTGACGGTCAGCGGAGCCAGTCCCACCTTAGGCGTCACTGTGAGGACGGGTATGAATCCGGAGAGCGGCGAGAGTATGGCGTTGACGTTGACAGGTGTCTTGAAAACCGTTCCGGCACTGTCCCACGCTTGCAGCACCAGGTTGTGCCACCCTGCGCTGAGAGGTACATATGTGTCCACGCTGTTGGTGTAATTCTTCAGGAACAGAACGTCGTCAACGTAGACGGCGGAGGCGATGATCGGATATGCCGAAGTGCCGAAAGCCACTACGCGGAGATTGGTGGGTACGGTCGCTCCGTTTTGGGGGCTCAGGACAGTAACGCCCGTCTCCGGTGCCGGTGGGGGCGGGGGTGCAGAAGCATCACTCCAATACGGCGAGAGCAGAGAAACCACGCTACTTTCAGATCCGTCCGGCCGAATCAGCCACAACCCACGGCATTGACTATTATCGGGGTGGATGGCGGTATTTAGTACTGAGCCAGTAGGGAAATAATTGAGGTCCGCATCTCGGCACTCGTTATCAAATACCTGCCAAGTGAAAGCGCCGAGGAGCCCTGCCGATTTTGCAGTTGAAAGAATGGTCTGCGTTCGCCAAATCGTTTCTGTCGGCAGTTCGTTTTCATACAGGCCGTATTCGGAGATCAACATACGACGGCTGCCCAAAGCCAGTGGATCGGGCGTCAGAGAGTTGATCACGCTCAAGGCTTGTTCCATCGCACTTGCCTCGCTGGTCGAGTCCGTGCCGCTCAAGCTCGAATCGTACGAGGAGTAGGTCACCATGTCGGCCTGAACGAATGGAACCACCTTGTTGATGACTCGCCTCAGCCCGTGCTGCGAATAATCGAAGATGCGGTTCACCTCGACCGCATTCAATACCGCCACGCCTTGCACGTTGCCCGATTCGTTCCGCCCCCGCGACACGCCTTTTTGCCGGGCGACGAGCCAGTTGGTCATGGCCGAGATCATGGTAGGAGAAATGTCGGCGACGCTATCGTACCCTTGCAAGCCAGCCCAGTCACCCTCCCAGTGTTTGAGGATGAATGTCTTACCGGAACCAGCGAAGGTCGCGTACAAATACTTCGTCAAGTCGTAGAATTCTAGTTCCTCGGCGGCTGCGGCGTTCGTGTCGGTAGCGAATCGGTTGATTTGATCTGCATTGGCGAAGCTGAAGGCGGTGATGACGAAAGTCCGAAAGGGCATCTTGAGGACGCTTTGAAACGGAGCTGACTGCGCCAGCTGGACCAGACTGGTGGGGTTCTGGTCGGGCCACAAATGGTCGCCGCGGTCCGGATAGCTGACGCGAAAATCTGGCGACAAATAGATGAAGATCGACGGCGAGCCCAGCTGCCTGATAGCGTTGGCGCCTTCCAGCAGGAAATTGCCGTCCGTGAAGCCATATTTTCCGGCAACGTGCGTCGCTCCTGCCTCGAATGGCGAGACGAGCACTTGCTGGCGGCCTGCCGGGGAATTCTGGGCGCGGACTGCGATGCTGAGCCCAACGATTAACGCCAGCAGGCAGTATGGCGTGCGGGACGCCGCCGACAATCTGAATCGCTTTCGCTGCGTGAGCGCCCTGGGCGCACTCGAACACACGACGAGCGTAGCCTTGCGGAGCGCGTAATGCGTGGCCCGCCTCCTTTGCTTGGTTAGGCAGCTGTGGGGAAGTTTTTTGAGCGCGGATTTTCGCACTGGCCAGCAGCTTTGTCAACCGAAATCCAGAGTAGTGTCGTTAGCAGATGATATGTCCGGTTGAGATAGCACGTGATCTGTCCGCTTTTCGGGCGGCGAGGGTGGGAGACATGGCAAGCATGTTCTCTTACCCGAAGGCCGCGATGGAGCGTCGTCATCAAGACAAAGCGTGCGAATGAAAAGGAAGTGTCCCGGCAGGGATCCGAGTACGGCCACCGTTGTCCCGCACGTGGTCGGGGCTCAAAAGAGACAACGCGGCGGATAGGAATCGTACGGCTTCGCTGACTGTTGTTCGAATGAGTGCGGTTGCCGGAGACAACGTCAACAACGAGTTCGTCCCGCTCGTCATTAAAATCGCGAACCTCCGCCGTTAAACGCTCACCGTTGTCAAGCGTTAGCACGGCGACCGTGCCGACAGTCCTATGGAGCGTGGCTGAGCGATCCTCTTCCCATTCACTCGAAAATCTGGACGTGCAACTCATGCAGCTACGAATGGGACGATGACGACAACGCATAAGCGGCTGACGAAATCGCATTATAAGAGGGCGTCC
>PLEA01000600.1 GCA_003136335.1 Acidobacteriaceae bacterium
ATGATGATACGGGCATCAGTACCGTGATCCGAACTGCGCTCAAGCAGCTGCCCCTGGATGTGGAAGTCTTCTCCGCATCGGATGGAATCGCCGCGCTGGACGCTATTGATTTGCACCACGCCGACTTGGTGATTTTGGACGTGAACATGCCCCGCATGGATGGTTTCACCGTCTGCGACCGGCTGCGCAAAGACATCCGCACGGCATTTTTACCCATCTTGATGCTCACGGCGAATGCCGATCAGGACAACCGCACCAAAGGTTATCTCGTGGGAACCGACGATTACATGGCCAAACCGTTCGCGGTACCCGACCTGGTCGCTCGGGTCACTCGCCTGCTCCGCCGTACCTATGGGCTCTAGCGTGGACGATTACTACACAATCCTCGGGCTGGATGCTGCCGCGTCGCGCGAATCCATCAAGATTGCGTACCGGCGCCTGGCGCGTGAGACTCACCCGGATCTAAAGGTGCAGTCCACCGAACCCGATAAGAGCGTATTTTCCGCGCAGATGGCGGAGTTGAACCAAGCCTATGCAGTTTTGTCCGATGTTAAGCAGCGGCGCGCGTATGACGAGAAGTTGCGTATCCAGGGAATATTGTCTTCCAAAAAGGATGCGGCCAAAACTGCTGCCAAGGAGGCAACGCTCGCGAGTGGCGGGCGCACGAGCCCGCCAGTTATGGGGCGGCCGCGGTACGAAGTAGATCCAGGCATAGTGAAGGAGTTATCGAACCATCTTCGCGCTACTTTCATGGCTGAACGGCAGACTATTTCGTGGAAAGAGGCGGAAGCCGACGGATTCGATTGGGCAATCGAATCTGTCTTTTGGTCAACGCACTACTTCGTTGCGGCTCGCGGCTCTGCCTCTGTAAATGCGGCGGCTGCAAAGAAACTGATTGACTACGCGGCAATAACTATCGCGCGCTGTAAACGTCCTATAAGAAAAAGCTACTTTCTTTTCTTATTTCCATTCCAGCAGCTCACCGAATGGGAGTCTGTCTCTGCGCAGTGCCAGCGCTTTACGTCCTGCACGAAACGTTCGACGTCCTCCGCGCCGGGGATCGTCCTTCTTGATATGCACCACGGCAGAACGCTGCGGTTCGCTCATCAAATATACGAAAAGCGATTCGCGCAACTTCTACAACGGGTGGAAACTCCCGCTTAGCTCCGCCGCCGTCAAACCACCGCGAAACAGTCACGGCTCTTGCTCCACCGGGGGCGCAACTGCTTTTGGGAGCCGAAAAATAAACCGTGACCCTGCGCCGGGCTGGCTCTCCACCCATATTTTCCCCCTATGTTCGGTGACCAGCGCGTGTGTTATCGCAAGGCCGAGCCCCGTGCCTCCTCCTCGCTGTGGCGCGCCCAGTTGTTGAAACTTACCGAAAATCCGGTCCAAATCCTCTTCTTTGATCCCGCTGCCGTGATCGGAGACGCTGCAAGTTACCCACTTATCGTCGGCCGACAGGCTCACGGTAATTTCGCCATTGGCGGGAGAAAACTTGATGGCGTTGAATACCAGATTCGTGACCACTTGCTCGATGCGGTCGCGATCCGCTTCCACGCACAGCACGCTGTGCGAGCTCTCTACTTTGAAGGATATGCCATCTTGTTCCGCGATGGTTTTCAGGCTGCGTAGTGAATAGTCCACCGCATCGCTCAGCTGAAACACTGCCAGCTTTAACTTGATTTGACCCGCCTCGATCTTCGATAGATCGAGGATGTCGTTAATCAACCGAATCATCCGGTCGCACGCGGAATGCGCCACGCCCAGCAATTCTCGCGCCTCGTCGTTAATCTCGCCGGTGCACCCGCCAAGAATCAGGTCCACAGAGCCTTTTATCGAGGTCATGGGCGTGCGTAACTCGTGAGAAGCGATCGAAATGAACTCCGACTTCATCTGATCGATCGTTTTCTCCCAGCTCAGGTCGTGGTAGGCATACAACCGGCCCATCACTTTTCCCGAGTCATCGCGCATGGGTCCGCTATCCTCGCGGAGGTGCATCACCCGGCCGCCATCTTTCCACTCTAATTCCCTGGTACGCGTCCGGCCGCCCTCTCGTAGCGGATCCCGTCGGTACGCTAGTTTTCCCTTCGCGGAAAGTTGCGACCCGAAGGAGTTGAACAAATCCGCCGCCGGTTTTCCCGTCCATACCTGCCTGTCGACCATCAGGCATTGCGACAGCGGAGCATTGAGGAACAAAATCCGATCTTCCAAGTCCACCGCCAGCACGCCCGAAGTCAGCGAATCGAGGATGATCTCTGGGAGACCGGGAATCATACGATTCCCAGCGCCTCCGCCTTCTCCAGAATAATTAGAATCTGCTGATGCAACGTCATGGGGTCGAATGGCTTGGTCAAGTAGCCCAACGCACCTGCTCGCGTTCCAATCTCCTCGTCGCCTCTCTGTACTTTGGCGCTTAGAAAAATTACGGGAATCGCTCGAGTCCGCGGATCACCTTTCAGCCGGCGGCAGGTCTCATAGCCATCGAGGCGCGGCATGGTAATATCCAACAGAATGAGATCGGGCTTCGCCGCGTGGACTGCA
>PLEA01000560.1:0-612 GCA_003136335.1 Acidobacteriaceae bacterium
GTCCCAATCTCCATCTCAAACACAGTGTCGGCCCCGCTCCCGATGATCCCCTCGACCGCAATCCCCACATTAGTCAAGCCCTCAGCCAGCTGCCGGTCGTCCACGGCAAGATCAACAAAGTCGCAAATCCAATTAGCAGAAAGTTTCATGAAATTAGCTTTTGGCTCTTAGCTGTTAGCCTTTGGCTTACGGTAAGTGATCGCGCCATCGTTCGCCCATACGATGTCGGCACTCTTACCTGCAACATGGATAAAGGCATTCCATTCGTTCACCCAAAGACTTCGAAAAAAAGAATCGTCCGGCACTGACCTCAGCAGGTCACCCTTAAGGTTTTTGCTCATGTCGCAGCCATCGACCGTTAGGCCAGCACGCGTGAATCGGTATTTTGGATCTGGAGGCTCCATCACCAGAAACAGTAGCCCCGAGATCTCAAGTCGCCCGCTCTTATAAGCCTCTCGCCGCTCCGGCGGATCGTCCATCTTGCCGACCCAAACCGCAAGTTCCAACGTCACTGTGCGCCGTCGATAGTCAACTTCTATGCGCTCGACTTCGGCACCATGCAGTCCGTTAGGCAGCATGCCTTCCAATTCTTCTAGAGTCATTGCTGATCGT
>PLEA01000560.1:627-7519 GCA_003136335.1 Acidobacteriaceae bacterium
GGGTCATACCCATTGTCCTTCACGAACTCAAACACATTCGGATCCACCATCCCGCATCCCAACACTTCAATCCATCCCGTCTGCTTGCACGGACGGCACGGCTCCGCCCCGCGCTTCCCGCTTCCCCCACAAATAAAGCAGGTAACGTAAAGTTCCGCGCTGGGTTCGGTAAAAGGAAAGAACGAAGGCCGGAAGTGCGTCTTCACCGACGACCCGAACAGCGCCTTCATGGCGTGATCNNTGATCGAGCGTCCCCTTCAAATCCCCAAATGTAATGTTGGTGTCGACGGCAAGCCCTTCAATCTGATGAAACATCGGAGAGTGGCTCGCGTCCGGAGGATCGTTGCGATGCACCGTCCCCGGAATCACAATCCGAATCGGCGGCCGCATCTTCTCCATCGTCCGAATCTGCACCGGAGAAGTATGCGTGCGCAGCAGCAATCTCTCGCGCTGCGGCTTCGCCTGCTGCCCCGCAATAAACAAAGTATCCTGCGTATCCCGCGCCGGATGATTCGGCGGAAAATTCAGCGCCTCAAAGTTGTAATAATCCGTCTCCACAACAGGCCCCTCAGCCACGGAATACCCCAACTTCTGAAACACCGAAACAATCTCCCGCCAAGTCCGCATCACCGGATGCTCCGCCCCGATGGGGCGGCGAATGCCAGGAAGAGAGATATCTACAGCGGCAGCCACCCGCGCGGAAACCGAGTCGCTAAACTCGAAGGAATCGCTCACGTTCCGCCGACCATCTACCAGGTCAGTGATCTTCGCCTTCAATTCGTTTACGGTCTGGCCAACATCGCGCTTCGCCTCTTTCGGCGCGCCCTTCAACCACAAATCATTNNCCGCAGCCTTCTCCAGCGCCGCCGCCGAATAATCCGTAAGTTTGGGAACGGTATATGCCACGATGATCCGAACGCTAACGAAAGAAACGTCTAGAAAGAATTGTCATCCCGAGCGAAGCGAGGGTGCCCCGTCCTTGTCCCTGGAGAGACAGGGCGGGGATTTCGACTCTCACGGAAACGAAATCAGAAAAGTGTGCACCTCGGAAGCCGGAAGCCGAAAGCCCCTACGCTGCCCCGCTAATCGCGCCCTTAGCCTGCGTAGCCAGACTAGAAAACCCTGCCGGATCTTTCACCGCCAGGTCCGCCAGAATCTTGCGGTCCAGTTCGATCCCCGCAACCTTCAGCCCGTGGATGAACTGGTTGTAGCTCATCCCATTCAGCTTGGCGGCCGCCCCGATGCGCACGATCCACAGCGAGCGGAACTGCCGCTTGCGCTGCTTGCGTCCCGAGTAGGCAAACTTCAGCCCGCGCTCCACCGCTTCTTTCGCGGAACGGTAAAGCTTCGACTTGGTTAGGAAATACCCGCTCGCGCGGTCAAGTATCTTTTTGCGTTTGGCGCGGCGTTTGCTTCCGCGTTTTACACGAGGCATTGTGATTCTCCTTTTTTATTTCCAGGTACTCGGCGGCTGGAGGCAAGGACGATTCGCCATGGCGGCAATCTCTGGCCTCTTCACACACCCGAAGCAATTGCTGATTGATGATTTTTGATTGCTGATTGCTGATTGAAAAGCCGCGCAGGACAAGGTTTTCAATCAACAATCAGCAATCACACAATCAACCATGCTCCTACTGGTACGGAATCATGCGCTTCACTTTGCGCTTATCTCCGTCGCTCACCAGCGCCGGCGATCCTAGATTCCGCTTCCGTTTCTTGCTTTTCGACGTCAGAATGTGCCGCAGGTGCGACCGCCCCCGCTTCACCTTCCCCGTCCCGGTTACCTTGAAGCGCTTGGCGGCGCCCTTGTGCGTTTTCAATTTCGGCATAAAGTCCTTAAAAACTGCGGTCAGCTCTCAGCTGTCAGTTAAATTTCATTCTCGCAATGTCAGAGGACCGCCCAGATGAGACTTGTCATTCCAAGCGCAGCGAGGAATCTGTCGTCCCTATGACGCGGGTTTAGCAACCTGCACCGCAGGCGCGCTGGGCGCACTCTGCGCCGCAGCCTTGTGCTTCTCTTTCTCCCGTTCCTTCTCCGTCTTCTTAGGCGCCAATATCGCATGCAAAGTATTTCCTTCTTGGCGGGGACGGAATTCTACTATGCTGTGCGGTTCTACGTCTTTGATCAGGCGCTCCAGGATCTGGCGGCCCAGGCTGGTGCGGGTCATTTCGCGTCCGCGGAAGAAGATGGTTGCCTTGACCTTGTCGCCTTCATCCAGAAAACGGAGTACGTGATTCTTTTTGGTTTCGTAATCGTGGTCGTCCACGTTGATGCGGAACTTGACCTCTTTTACGGTGATCGTTTTCTGGTGTTTCTTGGCTTCGCGCTCTTTCTTTTCCTGCTGGTAGAGATACTTCCCGTAGTCCATGATGCGGCACACGGGAGGCTGCGCGGTGGGCGAAATCTCAACTAAATCCAGATTTTGTTCGCGGGCTTTTTTGATGGCTTCGTAGGGTGGCATGATGCCAAGCTGCTGCCCATCGTCATCAATCACGCGGATTTCGCGCGCCCGAATGCGATCGTTGGTGCGGATAAAACGCTTATCGATAGAATCCTCCGTGCTCTAAACGACTGAGAATAAAGAATTATAGCATGACGATTCGGGTTGGTTAGTCCAGTCATCCTCGCGGGAACGACTGAATCTCGCGGTTACCATGCGAAAATGAGTACTGAACGCCACATTGCAAAAGTTCTGATACTCGAGGTCCCGACTGCCATGTGCAGAAATATTAAAACCCTGTTCAACTTCGACCCACCTGTGACCGACGACGAAGTCCGCGCCGCTTCGCTCCAGTTTGTCCGAAAAATCACCGGCTTCAATAAGCCGTCCAAGGCCAATGAAGCCTCGTTCCTGGCTGCGGTCGAGGAAGTGGCTGCGATCTCGACCCGCCTTCTGCGCTCCCTGGAAACTACCGGCCTACCCAGGAATCGAGATATAGAGGCCGCCAAAGCAAAAGCACGCGCGCCGGAAAGGTTTGGGAGTTGAGGGAACGTCTTCGACCTTTTCGTGGTTTTCACAGGTTCAATGTTTGGGTGGTCTACGGTATGTAGGGTATCGTACTCTGCGAGAAAATCAGGCAACATATGGTGCAGAGCCACTCGCGCGCTCTTTTTCTATGCCTTTGCGCCGCGTCGATGACCGAATCCGCCGCCTCAGCGATGAGCTAATCGAAGCACCCGAGGAACGGCTGGAAACAATTCTGGAGAAATTGCTGGCTGCCATCCACGAGAAGATGGAACGTCTCAGAGGGCTTGCCACGAACCGGTTGCTCGGTGGCCGGCATCCCGAAGAGCGGCGAGCCTCGCAGTAGCGCGGCCCTGTTTCCGGACGCAATCCAATTTTTGACGTTGCATCTAAATGTCCTTTGTTTCACGGTCTTGTCCCGGCTTCGGTAATCTGCCCTACAAAGAACCAAGGATTCTCCTGTTGACGTCAGTGTTCCTGATGGATAAATATTCTTTCGCGAAGTCATTCTCGAGGCCCCATGACCCCTGACGAACGAGAACGCATGCACATCCTGTGTGAGCGGATCGCGAAAGAACAAGACAGCGACAAGTTCGTAAAACTGGTGCAGGAGCTCAACGACCTCCTGGAGCACAAGGAGCAACGGCTGAAAGATTCTTCAAAGAACGCATGATTAAGAGCGTTCGTTCACGCAGCGAAATGTTTGCCAAAGCCGAAATCGTGAGGTTCGGCTTTCTGGTGCTGTTCACCGGCGCGGACCCGCGCTCTTCCTCCCACTCCTGCGCAACAAGTGCCACGCCTCCTCATACCGCGCATACTTCTGCTTCTTCATTCCCGGCGCCACTCGAATATTGCTCTTCAACCGCAGCACCACTCGCGACGGCAGAATGAGCCACGTTTTCTTCTGCAGTCCGTAGATCGCAAAAAAAATCTACCTCCCGTGGCGCAATTACCAGCCCAGGATTTTCCGCTAGTGTTTGTGTGGATGTCTTTGATAAGAGCTTGTCGGGTTTAGAGGCCACTGACATTGCGAACGCTGGCGGACATCCTCTGGTCATTGGGGGTGCGAGTAACGGAGTGGAGGCTGCGCTGAACATGATCGTGTCTTCCGTGCGAAGCGGCAGCGTTTTTCTGCTGCGCTTTCACGGTCACGGAGCGCCGGGAGTGGCCGGGATTTCGTTCGGCCAGGGGGGCGTCGGGTTCGGGGAAAGAGCCGACATCGACAACGCTGATTTCGCTGAGATCCGTCCAGCGCTGGCGCGGTTAAGGCCGATTTTTGGCCCTTATGGGAACGTGCAATTCATGCACTGCGAAACCGGGAGTGTCCGAAGGGCAAGGCGCTACTTCGGTCGGTGGCGGATGCCCTGGGCCGTGCCGGCTACTGCGGCGGTGCATCTTCAATACGGAGGCGGAACATCCACCTGCCGATTCGAGGGTCCTGCCAACAGCGCGTTTCCGAGCGGGATCTGGCTGCGGCAGTAGTGCCTGGCGCGGCCTGACTTCGCGGGTGTGTGCGCTGCCTGAGCCTTCAACGGCGAGAGAAAATTACGCGACCGACTCCCGAGGACGATCGCGATCGCTTCCACGCCCAACCAGCGCTCCGTCCACTACATCCTCAATGCGAGCATGTTGCCAGCGGTTTGGGGTGTGGCGGCCGCGTAGACGGAGCTTCAGGTAGTTGTCGGTTAGGGCTTCGGTGAAGGCGGAGACCTCTTCTGCTGGAGTGGCGGATTCCGTGGTGCCGGCTTCGCGGGCGGGGGCGCCCGCGCCACATGGGCGGAGGGTAATTGCGTCCAGCATCTGTCCGACCAAGCTGCGCATGAATGCTAACTTTTTCTCTGCCGCTAGCTCGCGCAGAATTCGGTTGCGTTCGCGGGCTACGTTCAGCGGAACTTGATTTGGCATCGATGCGGCTGGAGTTCCGGGGCGCGGGGAGTAGGTGAAGACGTGCAGGTAGGTGAAGGGCAGGTCTTCGATCATGCGGCGGGTGGCTTCGAATTCGGCATCGGTTTCGCCGGGGAAGCCGACCATGACGTCGGCGCCGATGGCGGCGGTGGGCATGGCCGCACGAATCTTCTCGATCTTCTCGCGATAATGCCAGGGACGATACTTGCGATGCATGCGGCGCAAGACTGCGTCGCTGGCGGATTGCAGTGGGACATGCGTGTGCTTGGCGATGCGCGGGGACGACGCAACGAAGGAGATTAGGTCGTCGGTCCAGTCCATGGGCTCGACGGAAGAGATGCGCAGTTTTTCGAGAGTTGTCTCGGCGAGGATGGCGCGGATTAGCGATGTTAGTCGTTGGTCGTTCGTCGTTGGTCGTTGGCCAGGTTTGTTGAGAGCTGAGGGCTCAGCTAAGTCTCGTCCCCATCTGCCTAGATTGATTCCGCTGATTACTAGCTCGCGGTAGCCGGACTTCACCAGGCCGTTGACCTCGCTCAGGATTCGATTGACGGGCAGGGAGCGGCTCTGGCCGCGTACGTAGGGAATCACGCAGAAGGAGCAGCGGTTGTCGCAGCCGTCTTGCACTTTGAGGTTGGGGCGGGTGCGTTCGTTGGCGGCGTCGAAGACGGGGGCAGCTAATAGTTCCGTGTGCGCGAAGATATCGGATACGAAGATGGGGCTTCCGGCTTCCGGCTCTCGGGTTTCGGGGGGCGCGGTGAGAGTTGTCAGCGGGATAAATGCATCCTCGTGCGAGGCCAAAGAGTGTGCGTGAGAAGCCCTGCCGTCCCTTCGGGACTCGTTTGATTTTTACGCTGGCGCCCCGGACTTACGTCCAGGGCTAATGAATGCCGCCCCTTCGGGGCTCACGAATGGCGCCGCCGCGCGGCTGACGATTTCCGCGAGTTGATGTTTGTGTGAGTTGCCGATGACGAGACTGACGCCGGGGAGGGCGGCGATTTCTTTGGGGGCGCGCTGGGCGTAGCAGCCTGTGACTACGATTTGGGCTGCGGGATTCTGGCGGCGCACTCGGCGGATCGCGGCGCGGGCGTCTTGATCTGCGGCGGCTGTGACGGTGCAGGTATTCATCACGACCACGGAGGCTTGGGCGGGGGTGGAGGCGCGGGACAGTCCGCGCTGCTCGAACTGGCGTTCGAGAGCGGCGCCGTCAGCTTGAGTGGCGCGGCAGCCGAAGTTCTCTACGTAGTATCCAGACACGTCCCTATGGTAACGCACACTCTGCATCACCGAGGGACGGCAAAGTCAAAAGCCGCGGGCGAGGGCGCCCCGCGCCACATTGCGAATCACGCGGTGGCCGCAGTCCTCCGCGATTGGAAACATTCTCGGCAGAAGACGGGGCGGCCTTGCGTGGGGCGGAAAGGGACGGTGGTTTGTTTTCCGCAGCCCGAGCAGGTGGCCTGGGTTTCGACCTTGGTGTAGCGGTAGGCTTGTCCGGGAGCGGGGGGCGCGCCGAGGACCGAGACCCGCTTGCTCTTGCAAGCTTTGCAACGCTTGGGTTCGTTCTTGAATTGTTTATCGTGAAAAAAAAGCTGTTCCCCGGCAGTGAAAATAAAATCACTCCCACAGTCGATACACTTCAGCACCTTGTCCTGAAATTCCATTGAGGATGGCTCCCTTCAGCCCGTTTCCGCGCGCCCACCCGCGGGGAAAGAACTGCGGTGGTACACCGAAAAAACAGGTTCAGTACAACTCCCCTTCTACAGCCCCTTGGACTCGGCCCGCCACGCGCCAGGAGGGCGTGGGTACACACTGTACTGCTTGTATGCCGGAAGAATGATGAGTATGAAATCCCTGATGCAGCTCGAGATGGTGGGGGCCAGATCGAGCAGAGCCGCCCCGGGAAGGAGCGGCCCTTTGCTGCGTTAGTCCTGTTCTTTGCGCGTTTTCTTGC
The DNA here is from genome assembly GCA_003136335.1 of Acidobacteriaceae bacterium. Next base: position 7,447 of record PLEA01000560.1, read on the forward strand.
GAGCTCGCTTGCGAGCAAGAGCGGCCTTGACACGCTTTTTCTCGCCGGGCTTCAGGTAAAAGGAGTGGCGCTT
>PLEA01000254.1 GCA_003136335.1 Acidobacteriaceae bacterium
CCATACATGTCGTGCATCTCAGGCATGGCTTTCACTTCGTCCATTAGCGCGCGGGCGTCGGCTTCGCGGCCGCTTTGCAAATAGGCATAGAACAGAAAGTCCATGGCGTGGAATTGGTGGCCTTCGCCGCCCATGTGCATGGCGGCGGTTTTGCGGGTGGCGGCGATGGAGGCGAGGTTGGAGTTGATGTCGTCCTGCCAGAGGCCGACGCGGGCGAAGATGTGCGAGGGCATGTGCAGGGCGTGCGGAGCGGCGGGCGCGACTTGGGCGTAACGGCGGGCGGCGGGAATGCCGAGTTGAGCTAGTTGCGGTTTGTCGTAGGCATGGATTAGATAGTGCGCTACGCCGGGATGATCGGGCTCTGTGGCGAAGAGGTTTTCCAGAATCGCGGCAGCTGTTTTGCGGTTGGCGAAGGTCTCGTCGTCGTGCGGCTCTGAAGCCAGCAACGAGAGCGCATAAAACGAGGCCGCTTCGTGATCGTCGGGATAGGACGTGTACACTTTTTTCATCGCGTCGGAGTAGGCTTTGGCGCGGGCCCGGTGGTCTGACTTTTCCGAGTCGCTGTAGAAGGCGCCGGTAGCGGCGATGAAGGCGTTTTCGCGCGACGTGGCTTTCTGGGCCAGCTTCTTGGCTGTGTTCACCTCGGCGAGGCCGCGCGCGATTACCTTGGCATCGGGCTCGTTCCAAAGCTGATGCCAGAGGCTCATGGCGATGCCCCAGTGTGCCATCGCGCAGTTTGGGTCGTCCTTGGCGATCTGCAGGAATTCCTTTTCGGCTTCTTCGTACCAGAACGAGTGCAGCAGTGCGACTCCGCGGGCGAAGGGCTTTTGGACCGCTGCGGCGCAGGAGATGGGGAAGTGGACGGTTCCGAGCTGAGTCTCGGTGAGGTCTTCGTGGTGTTGGTGATCTTTGTCATCGTCGGCGAAGGCGAAGAGGAATACGAGCAGCAGAAGGCACGCTAGTTGTTTCATGACACCCCACGAGTGATGTGATCGGGATTTTAGTCAAGGGGCTTGGCGGGGTCAAACGGGATGGAATCGCCAGCATATCTGGCGCAATATTTCTTGGATAACTCTTGGTTAAATTCCTTGGTTTGTTGTGGTTAAGCGTGGGAGATAGGGGAATTGTGTCCGCAAAATATTGAGGTATAACGACTTGCAGGTAAAATATTGCTGAATAAGGACTTAGCTGTGATGGCTGATGGCTGAGGCGGGTTGCTGCCGGGGTTCTGGTGTTGGCGCACAAAGGCGAGTGTGCGCTTTCTGTATTTCACGGGAAAGGTTGTTCGTCACAGAAAGGGTGACTCTGCCTGTGGAGGACTGTGGAAAAGCGAAGGACGGGTGCTGTCGGAGTGGGCCAGGTGTTTCGCGGCGGCTGACGGGCAACGGGCAGGACCGAGATTCTTCCGCCCCTCGCGTTCTCTCGGGGCCCGGAATGACAAGGCTTGGATGGGGACACTCGCGCTTGTGCTTCATTCGGTGCGGAGAGCGTTCATGGGTTCGATGCTGGCGGCGCGTTTGGCGGGGATGAATCCGGCAATGGCCGCGAAGGCGGAGAGGATCAAGACTGCCGCTGCGAGAGTGATCGGATCGTAAGTGTGCACGCCGTAGAGTTGACTTGCCATCAAGTGACCGCCCAGCAGGGCGACTGGGATACCGATGGCGAGCCCGATTCCTACCTGCCAGGACGCGCCCCGGAGCACGAGAGCAACAACGTTGCCGCGGTCGGCGCCGAGGGCCATACGCAGGCCGATTTCGCTGGTGCGGCGAGCTACGGAGTAGGCCGTAATGGCATACAAACCGACAGATGCCAGCACGAGGGCCAGCAATCCGAACAAGGCGGTCAGGCGACCAATGAGCCGTTCCTGGTTGAAGTTTCCGGCGACCTGATAGTCGAGCGATTTGAAGTCGAGAACGGTGAGATTGGGATTGAGATTGGCGAGAGTGCGGCGAACCAGCGATTCCAGGCTGGCGGCGTCGCCGGTGAAGCGGATGGTCATGGAGTTGGGGAACAGGGAGCGAGTCTCGGCTGTGATGGCGCTGCGCTCTTTGATCGTCTTATTGAACTGAGTCATGGGGCGGAAGTACATGGAGCGCACCGGATCACGCGGGTTGGTGTATTTGGCGTCGGCGACGATGCCGACGATTTCGTAGTCGGTGGAGTACTTCTGATCGAAGGTTCCGAAATGACGGCCGATGGGGTCTTCGTTGGGAAAGAACTTTTTGACGAACGCCTGGTTGACGACTGCAACCATGCGAGACGAGGCGGTGTCCTGTTCGGTGAAGCCGCGGCCGCGAAGGACGGGCTGGCCGATGGTCTCAAAGAAATGCGGGCTGACGCGATCCCACGATGAGCCGTTTTGCGCATCTGGGGCCGGGGCGGGGCGGCCTTCAACAAATACACCTTCGCCCCAGTTATTGCCCTCCAGCGTGCTATACAGGGCCAAGCCAGCGCTCTGAACGCCGGGAAGAGCCGAGAATTCGCGTTCCAGTTGCTCGTTGAAAGCCGGGACTGTGGCGACGGTGTAGCCGGCGCCCGCGGGGTCAAAGTGGAAGACGTAGCGGTTGGCGGTGGCGATGCCGAAGTTCTGATGCTCAAGGTTGCGCAGGCTCTGCGTGAGCAAGCCGGCGCCGACCAGCAGAACGAGCGACAGGGCAGCCTGAAACACGATGAGCGACTTCTGTGGCAGAGAAGATCGATCTCGCGTGCTGCGGTTCACTCCGCGCAAGGCTTCGGCTGGATCGGAGTGCGAGGTGATCCATGCGGGCACGATTCCGAAAACGATTCCCGTGAGGAGCGACAGGGCAAAAGCGAAGCCGAGGACGACCAGGGACGGGCTGGCCTGGATGGGCAGGTGGGGCGAGTCGGGGAAAGCGAGAGCCAGGATCATACGCGCGCCGGCGTAGGCTAGCGCGATACCGACGACTCCGCCGGCGCAGCCCAGCAATAGGCTCTCGACCAACATCTGACGGATGAGGCGGGATCGCGCTGCGCCCAGGGCCATGCTGATGGAAGTTTCGGCTCGACGGTTGGCACCTTTGGCCAGCAGAAGGTTCGCGATATTGGCGCAGGCCACCAGCAGAACCAGGCCGGAGATCGCCATCAGCAAGTGCAGGCCGCTGCCCGCTTCCTGCTGCATGTTTTGGATTCCGGCGCCAGCGGGCGTCACCACAACGTGCTGTTTGGGAATCTGCGTTTGATTTCCGTTGATGGTGTAGGCCGTTTGTGTTGCCAGCCACTGGCGCAGGCTGTTGGAGAGTTTGGCCTGCAGGCTGCCGGGATTGATGCCAGGTTTAAGGCGTCCCAGAACGTAGAGCCAGTTGGTGTCGGGCTGTTTCAGAATGCTGGTCTCGCCTTCCAGAATTGGTTCGTCGTTGAGCGGAATCCAGAGGGCGGGCGGGTTGCTGTCCATCCGGTCACCGAAGAAGCCGGGAGGAGAGATGCCGACGATCGTGATCGGCTTGTTCTGGATGTAAAACGTGGCGCCGATCACGCTGGGATCGGCAGCGTGGGCGGCTTGCCAGGCCTGGTAGCTGAGCACCGCCACAGGCGCTGCGCCCGGGCTGTCATCCGAGGGCAGAAGCATGCGGCCGGCATACGCCCCTAAGCCGAAGGTTGAGAAGTAGTTGCCGGAGACGTATTCGGCGTTTTCGGCCTTCGCGGGCGCGGCTCCGGTCCGGACATTCATGGTGTTGTGTCCGGACTGGAAAGCGGCCGCTTGTTCGAACTCCGGCGTGGACTCCTGGAAGTGGCGATACAGATCGTAAGAGAAGAGGTCGAAATCGCCGTTGTCGTTCATGAAGCCGCCATTGACGCAGCAGTCGTCGAGGTCGCCAATGCGGTACAAACTTGCGGGATTGGTGACCGGGAGAGATTTGAGCAGAATGGCGTGGACCAGAGTGAATATGGCGGTATTCGCTCCGATGCCGAGCGAGATGGTAAGGATTACCGTGGCGGCGAAGGCCGGCGACTTCCGAAATTGGCGCAGCGCAAGTTTGAAATCGTACATATTAGGTCCACCCCAGGGGGTATGGACGGGAGGATAGCGGAAGAGTGAGCAGGAGGGGTACGAAGAAAAAGCCCCTCGCTTGCGCGAGAGGCTTTTTCCGGGGGAGGGACTTGCGGGCGAGGCGCCCTTTGGTCCCAAACTCAACTTACTTGGGCTGCTGCTGTTGATCGACGGTCGTGGCAGGGGCTCCGGTGTTGGCGGAAAGCTGCTCCAGGTCGTTCTTCAGAAGGCTGATTTCGACGCGGCCTCCGCTCATGCGCTTGGTCTTCGTGGTTTCATCGGTCGTGGGAGCAGGGGCATTGCCCATGCCGACGAGGTAGATGCGATAGACGGGAATCTCGTGGTTGAGGACGAGGTAGCGAACCACCGACTCGGCCATCTTCTGCGAGTTCGAAATTGCGGTCTGCGCCTTGCCGGACGAGAAGCCCTGAACTTCAATGATGTAACCGCGCTGGCCTTTTACGCCGCTGGCCATGGTGTCGAGAGCATCCTTGGCATTCTTGCTCAGGACGGTCTGGCCGGGACGGAAGCGGATTTCGGTCTGGTTCGAGGCCTTGTACTGGTCGATGTTGCCAACCACGGTCTCAACGGTCTGGACGCGGGCTGTGACCTGCTGCGCGCTCTGCTGCGCCGCGGTGGCCTTGTTTCCTGCGTCGACGGCGTGCTGATCGGCTAAATTGGCCTTGTCGGAGGCTAGCTTGATACCTTGCTGAGCGCGGGCGTCAGTGTCTTTGATGGCCCTGCCGTTGGAGGAGGTCAGCTCATCGAGCTCATTCACGCGGTCGCGGATCGGCTCGGTCTGGCGCTTGACGTAGTTCTTGCGGGCAAAGGGATTGACGCGTCCCCAGAAGCCTTCGCGGGACGGGGCGGCCAGAGGCGCTTTGCCGCTTGCGCTGCTAGTGTCGGTCGAGTTCGACTGAGTCTGTTGGGTGGCGGCAGGCTGAGTCTGGTCGGAGGTAGACGAGGTGGTCTGCGCGATGGCGGGGAAAGCGAGTACGGCGGCCAAGGGCAGGGCTAAGAATAGACGGTTGTTCATAAAGGACTTCCTCCAAAGTTTGGGGGAGCGTTTAGGCTCCAGCCCGGCACGCCTAGGCGTGCTTGAATTCGATTGCGCCCCTGAACGGTAAAGAAAGCCAGCAGTTTTGCTGAACTCGGCCCCGCGCTGACGCTACGCTTGGCCCTGAACTCTCGGTGCCCACGACGGTGGCACCTGTCTCTCCTACTACATGTGGGATGCCAAATCGGCCATTAAGGTTGAAAGGCTAAACGCTTGATTACTAAAGACATTGTAGCCGGATTCAGGATAGGAAGGTAGGGTATGTGCAACCGGCAGGGTAATTTTGGGAAACCTGATATAAAAACTGCGTGGGAATCGACTCTTTTGAGGGAGGGACGATTGGGAGCTAATTGGCGACGGGGCGGGGTGCGGTGTGGAGTATTGCTGGGGATTACTGCTTGGATATTTTCTGGGTCGATCTGGGGCCAGGGGTCAGGGACGGCCTCGTCGCATATTCCTGCGGACCATCTACGACAGTATTCCGACCTGGCAGTGACGTGGATGCAGGAGTACTTGCGCATCGACACGACGAATCCTCCTGGGAATGAAATGCGGGCGGTGACGTTCTACAAGAAGATTCTTGATCAGGAAGGGATTGAGAATCGGGTGTTCGAGTACACGGCGGGGCGAGGCGATCTTTGGGCGCGAATTCCACATACAACAGCCCAGGGGAAACGGCCGATTGTTCTGCTGAACCATATGGATGTGGTGACCAGCGATGCGTCGCACTGGAAGGTGCCTCCATTCAGCGGGGAGATCAGGGACGGGTACCTGTGGGGGCGCGGGGCGCAGGACATGAAGGACGAAGGGCTGGCGCAACTGGTGGTGATGGTGATGTTGAAACGCGAGAAGGTGGCGCTGGATCGCGACGTGATTTTTCTTGGCGTCGCGGATGAAGAGGCGGAGGGAACCGGGAGCGACTGGTTTATCGGACATCAGCGCGACTTGCTGGAGAATGCGGAGTTTCTGATTAATGAAGGTGGAGAGAATCTGCTGGAGAATGGCAAGGTGAAGTTTGTGGGCGTCGACGTGGGCGAGAAAACCACCTACTGGCTACATGTGGTGGCGCACGGCAGGCCGGGGCATGGGTCGCGGCCGAATCCGGACTCGGCGCCGAACCGGCTGGTGCGGGCGCTGGACCGGATTATTGCTTATCGGACGCCGTTGCAAGTGTTGCCGGTGGTGGATGAGTTTTTGCGGGACATGGCGCCGCAAGAACCGGCGGATCGAGCGGCGGAGTATCGCGATATTCGAAAGGCGATTGAGGACAAGAAATTTCAGGAGGAAGTGGAGAAGGACGAATCTCTAAACTTTCTTCTGCGCGACACGATTTCGCTGACGATGATGGGCGGTTCTGAGCAGACGAATGTGATTCCTCCGGAGGCGTGGGCGAATCTGGATGTGCGCATTCTGCCGGGAGGCGATCCGAAGGCGGTGCTGGCTGAGGTGCGGCGGATGGTGGGTGATCCGAACGTTACCGTCGAGCCGCTGAATGCGGAGTTTCGCGTGGCAAATTATTCAGGGACGAATAACGCGCTGTTTGCGGCGATTCGGGACGTATCCGCGAAGTATTTTCCAGGGACGCCGGTGGTGCCGCATATCACCAGCGGGTACACGGAGAACCAGCGATACCGGCCGCTGGGGATAAATGCGTACGGGTTCAATCCTTATACCGCGACTGAGAATGAGGGGAACACCGAGCATGGGAATGATGAGCGGATTCGGGTGGAGGAAGTTAGGCGGGGGCCGAGGGTGCTGTTTGATGTAGTGGCGGCCGTGGCGGAGCGGTGAAGCTGCCAGTACCTCCGGCGCTAAGACCCCTGAGAAGTGTCATAAAGCCTGCGTGACGGCTAAATTCCAGCAGCTCGAAACGCTGGCCAATGCATTATGAAAGAGCGCTCCGCTTCGAGCTATCGCAGCGTTGAAGCGCTGCGCCACCCAAAAGCATCCGTTCACACGCATCCGCAGTATTTTTCGTATTGCTCGAAGATGAAGTTGTCGGTCATGCCGGCGATGTAGTCGCAGATTACGCGGGGGAGGAAATCTTCTTTCGCTTTTTCCTGGTAATTGTGGGGGAGCGTTGTGGGTTGGTTCATCCAGAAGGTGAATAGTTCGCCTACGACGCGCTCTGCGTCGTCTTTTTCTCCGACCAGGGCTGAGCTGAAATAGAGATTCTCGTAGAGGAAATTCTTGCTTTGTTTGCGCTCGGCTTCGATGGCGGGGCTGAAGGCGGCGAGGCGTTCGGGGGGATTGCGGACGTCTTCGAGATTTCGGATTCCGGCCTGATTCAAGCGGGCTCGCGTGTTGGTGATCAGGTCGTCCACGAAGAGATTGAGGATGCGCTTCAGGGCCTCGTTGAATTTCAGTTTGTCGGGCGCGTCGGGGTAGAGTTGTTCGACTTCGCGATAGAAGCGCTCAAAGACTGGCACGCCTTCGCGGATTTGCTCGAGCGAGAGGAGATGGGCTTCGTATCCATCGTCGAGGTCGGCGGTGTTGTAGGCGATTTCGTCGGTTAGATCGATGAGCTGGGCTTCTAGCGGAGGGCGCTGGTCGAGCAGGTATTCCGCGAGTTCGGGATGTTCTCGGATGTCGTAGTCGTGCGAGTGCTTGATGATGCCTTCGCGGACCTCGAAGGTTAGGTTCAGGCCGCGGAAGGCGGCGTAGCGTTGCTCGAAATCTTCGACGATGCGGAGAGCGTGGAGGTTGTGGTCGAAGATTAGGCCGTGCTCGTGCATGGCGGCGTTGAGCGCTTTTTCGCCGGCGTGGCCGAAGGGGGGATGGCCGATGTCGTGGACCAGCGCTAGTGCTTCGGCCAGGTCTACGTTGAGGCCTAGGGCTCCGGCGATGGTGCGGGAGACTTGCGAGACTTCTAGAGTATGGGTGAGGCGGTTGCGGAAGTGGTCGGAGTAACGGCGGGTGAAGACTTGCGTTTTCGCTTCGAGACGGCGGAAGGCGCGGGCGTGAATGACGCGGTCGCGATCGCGCTGAAAGTCGTTGCGGTAGGGATGTGGGGGTTCGGGGAAGCGGCGTCCGCGGGAGCGCTCGACGTGCACCGCGTAGGCGGCCAGCATGGGGAGAGTCTAGCATTGTTGATTGATGATTTTTGATTGCTGATTGAACCCCTGTAGCAGGGCGGAGAGCGTTAGTGCGTGCCCGGAGATTTTCGCGGCGCGGGCAAACACCTAGGTCCCTCGCTGCGCTTGGGATGACAGACCGATCGCGAATCCTTCGCTGCGCTTGATTGCATAACGATGTTGGCCCGTCGCAGCGAGTAGATTGGTTGCGACAAAACAGACCAAGGCTCGAGAGAAGGAGCCAACGTCATGCTGATTATAGGTTGTGATTTTCATCCAAGTTTTCATCAGGTCGCGATCTTTGACAACCAAACGGGGGAGTATCAACAGCGGCGGCTGGGGCACCGCGAGGAAGCGGAACAGTGTTACCGTTCTCTGGCGGGGCAGGCGGTACGGGTAGAGATGGAAGCCTGCGGGCACTATCCGTGGTTCGAGCGCCTGCTGGAGGAGTTGGGGCACGAGCTGTGGCTGGGGGACGCGGCCGCGATCCGGGCCCAGGTGGTGCGCAAGCAGAAGACGGACCGGCGGGATGCGGAACATCGGCTCGATCGGTTGCGCGAGAATCGGTTTCCGAAGATCTGGGTGCCCAGTCTGGAAGAGCGGGACGTGCGGCCGTTGCTGGTGCATCGGCACCAGCAGGTGTAGTCGCGGACGCGGATCAAGAACCAACTGCAGGCCATGGCTTTGAGCCAGGGAGTGCAGAAGAAGCGCAAGCTATGGACCGAGGCGGGGCGGTCGGAGTTGGAGAAGTTGGAGTTGCTGCCCTACGCGGCGGAACGGCGGAAGCAACTGCTGCAGGCGCTGGATGGTTATGACGCCGAGTTGGGCCGCTTCTATCGTCGCCTGGCAGTGCGCAAACAGCGGGCTCTGGCCAAAGTGGCGGTGGCGCGCAAGCTGGCAGTGCGGTTGTACCTGAAGTTGCGCGAAGACTGGACGTACGCGCAACTGTGCAGGGCGGTTGTGCAGGCGAGCCCGAGTCATCCTGTGGTGGAACGACAGCACCGACCGCTTGAGTAGGCAGCCTGCCTCCCCCGAAAAGCGGAGAGTTCGAAGCACGAATCATGGGAGCACGAACCGAAGAGATCGCGCCTCCGGAGAAGTGTCGACGAAAATGCTTGACAGGCACCGGCGTCGTTAGAGACGGGATGACAAGTGTCACGCGGATGACAGGGTGTTGAGGGTGATTACTGTTTGCTGGATTCTTCCTTGGCCAGCTTTACTTTTGCGGCGTCGAGCTTTTGCTGGACTTTGGCGAAGGCTTCGGTGTCGACTTCGGCCGGGACTGTTTTGTTCCACTCTTGGACGGCGCGATCCCAGTGGGCGGCAGCGAGTTTCAGGCGGCCGGTTTTTTGGTAGAGATCTCCTAGATGTTCCTGAACCGTCGGATCCGTGCCCATGTGGGCTTCTGCTTTGGTCAGATTTTGTTCCGCCAGATCGTATTTGCCCAGCTTGAAATAGGCCCAGCCGAGCGAGTCGAGATAGGCGCCGTTGTTGGGCTCGAAAGTTAAAGCCTGCTTGATGAAGTTGAGGGACTCGTCGAGCTTCACACCGCGATCGGCGTTCATATAACCGAGATAATTCAGCGTGGCGGCCGCCTGCGGATCGGTGGGGGCAGTGACAGCGAGGACCTTCTTGAACTCGCCTTCGGCTTGGTCAAACATCTTCTGGCGCTGATATAAATCGCCACGGAGGAAGCTGACGTAGGCCTTATCGTCAGACTTGGTGGATAGCTGCTCCGCTTTGGAAAGAGCTTCCAGGGCATCGTTCCAGCGCTTGGTCCGGGTGTAGATGATGGCCAGACGGAGGTAGACTTCGCGATCCTCGGGGCCGCCCTTCAGAAGGGAGCGAATGTCAGCGACGGCCTTGTCGAACTCGCCGGTGTCCGCCAGTTGCGCGTCGAGCACCATACGAAGGTCGCGATCGTCGGGCATTTTTTTCACCGCTTCCTTGGCGACGGCGGTGGCCTGGGGCCACTGCTTGGCCTCGCGGTAGGTGTCGATAATTTCCTGGTAGCCGCTGCGAACGTTTTCATCGCCCAGGAGCAACATTTTGCGGAAGGTCTCGACCGCGGCGGGGTAGTTTTCCTGTTCGCGGTAGACCATACCGAGGCGCTCGACGAAGATAGCGCGATTGTTGCGGTCGGCCTGGCTCGATCCCGTTTCGCTTTTTTCCGTTTTCTTCAGCAGACCCTGCAAAAGCTGGATCGCATCGTCGTACCGGCCCTGCGCCTGGTAAACCGCGGCCATGCTGTAGGGAACGTCCATGGTGTCGGGAACCAGGGTGTCGGCGCGCTTCAAATTCTCGAGCGCAAGATCGTACTTGGCCTGGCGGCGATAAATCTCGGCCATGCGGACGTAGGTTTGGGCGTCTTCAGGATTGGAGTCGGCGATGACTTTGTACTGTTCGAGTGCTGCATCCAGTTGTCCGTCGTTCAATAAGTTTTCGGCCAGGCCGCGAATGGCGTCGAGATTGTCGCGATCGAGAACGATGGCGTGGCGGAAGGCATCGATGGCGCTCTTGTAATCTTTGCGCTGCTCGTAGGCCGCGCCGAGGGCGGCGTAGAGCTTGGCGGAGCGGGCGGAGTCCGGAATGGAGGCCAGAACTTTTAGAGCGTGCGCCGTGTCGCCTTCGTCGGTGTAGAGCATGGCCAGCGTGGTTACGGCTTCTTCCGAGCTGGGATCGAGTTTGATGGCGGTCTTGAGTTCGCCTTCCGCTTTCTGCATATCATTGTTCAAGCGGTAGAGGCGGCCGAGCAGCAGATGATCGTCGACGCTCTCGGAATCGAGCTTCACAATTTGCTCGTACTGGTCGATGGCCAGCTTCAGGATATTGTCGGAGCCGGAACCGCCGGGCATATCGCCGAGGGAGCGCAGATAGATGCGGCCGAGCAGCTTGTGGGCTTCCAGATTTTTGGGATCGCGCTTGATGATGTCCTGCGCTTCTTTCACCGCGTCGGCGATGCGGCCGGTCTTTACGTACAGCTCAGCCAGGCCGGAGGTCAGGAATTCCGACGAGGGATCGGAATCGATGGCGAGGCGGTATTCCTCGGTAGCTTTGGTGGCCAAGTCGCTGCGGCCGTAGGCCGTGACCATCTCCTCATACATGTGCGCCAGGGTGTAATGGTAATAGGCCGCAGCACGATCGACTTTGCGCGGGGAGGACTGGGCCTGGACGTCAGGTGGATTGGATTCCGACGGAGACGATGGGCTGGTTTGGCTTACAGCGGCGGTTGCGGCCACCGAGATCATTAAAAAAATGCGAAAAATTCGATTCATGCTCGACCTGACTGCGCTGGAAGCGCGTTTCCGAAACCTTAGCCTATTTGGATGCAAAGCCACCGGGGGAAAGGTGCTTTTATTCTAACCTGCGGAGCGACGGGATGGAAAAAAACACGGCCTCGACGCGGAAGGTGGAGGAACCGGAAGGTCAGGGACTGTGGGGAGATTGTTGATTGTTGATTTTGATTGCTGATTGAAACCCAGCGCAAATAGATTTCTTTACAATCAGCAATCAATAATCAGGAAATCAACAATTTCTTCAGTGGCGGAAGTGGCGGACCCCGGTGAATAGCATGGCCAACCCCAGGCGGTCGGCGGCGGCGATGACTTCGGGATCGCGCTGCGAGCCGCCGGGTTGAATGATGGCAGTGGCCCCGGCCTTGGCGATTTCTTCCACGCCGTCGGGGAAAGGGAAGAAGGCGTCGGAGGCGGCGACTGTGCCTTGCAATGGGAGTTGGGCTTTCATCGCGCCAATCTTGGCGGAATCTACGCGGCTCATCTGGCCAGCGCCGATGCCGACGGTCTGGCCGTCGCGGGCGTAGACGATTGCGTTGGATTTCACGTGCTTGCAAACTTTCCAGGCGAAGAGCAGGGCGCGGATTTCTTCGGGAGTGGGAGCGCGTTTGGTGACGACCTTGAGATCAACGTCTTGCAAGGGGCGGACATCCGCGTCCTGCACGAGCATGCCGCCGGAGACATTTTTCAGAACCCACTCTTGATTGGACGGAGTTACCTGCACGAGGCGGAGATTTTTCTTGGAGGCGAACTTTTTCCTGGCAGCTTCGTCGAAGGCGGGGGCGGCGATGACTTCCAGGAACAACTTATGCATTTCTTCGGCGGCGTCGGCGTCGAGGGGGCGATTTACGCCGATCACACCGCCGAAGGCCGAGACTGGGTCGCATTCGAGAGCCCGCTTGTAGGCTTCCGCCAGCGTCTTGCCGGTGGCGGCGCCGCAGGGGTTGGTGTGCTTGATGATGGCCACTACGGGCTCGTTAAACTCCTGTGCTAGATCCCAGGCGGCTTGCAGGTCGACGATGTTGTTGTAGGAAAGTTCCTTGCCCTGGAGCTGCTGCGCATTGGCCACGCCCGTACCCGAGCCGTCGGAGTACATGGCGGCCTTTTGGTGTGGGTTTTCGCCGTAGCGCAGGTCTAGGGTTTTGTGGAATTGAAAGCGGAGCGTATTGGGGAAGCCAGAAGACTCCTGCAGCTGGACTTTATCTGGGCTGATCCGCTCCAGCGTGCTCGCGATCGCGGAATCGTAGGCGGCCGTGGTGGCGAAGGCTTTTTGCGCGAGGCGCCACTTGGTTTCACGGGAAAGCGCGCCGCCGGAGCGGGAGAGTTCGTCGGCGATCGAGTCGTAGTCGGATGGCGACGTCACGATGGCGACGTCGTGAAAATTCTTGGCGGCGGAGCGGATCATGGAGGGGCCGCCAATGTCGATGTTCTCGATCAATTCCTCGAAGGCGACGCCCAGCTTGGCGGCGGTTTTCTCGAAGGCGTAGAGATTCACGACGACCATGTCAATGGGGGCGATGCCGTGTTCGGCTACAGCGGCTACGTGCTTGGGGTCTTCGCGGCGGTGGAGGATGCCGCCATGGACCTTGGGATGGAGCGTCTTGACGCGGCCATCGAGCATTTCGGGGAATCCGGTGAGTTCGGAGATGTCTTTCACATTCACGCCGGATTCGCGCAAGAGCTTGGCGGTGCCTCCCGTGGAGACGAGTTCGACTCCGAGGGCGGAAAGTTTGCGGGCGAAATCGACCAGTCCGGTTTTGTCGGTGACACTGAGAATGGCGCGCTGGATACGGGCAGACATGCGGAGCCTCGGATGAGTTGGGATGATTAATGGCGACCGAAAATTCTATCAGTAATTGAGTAGCGGGTATTTCGGTTGTCAGCTTGTCGAGAGACTCGGTCCAGGTACCTCAGGGGCTAAAGAGTGTGCGTGAGAACTGGTGCCGTCCCTCCGGGACTCGCTCTCTGGTCCCATCCTACCCGGCACTTACGTGCCGGGCTATCACATGCCGCCGCTTCGCGGCTGGATTTTGGTGGTGTTTGTTCCACCGTTCTCCCAGAAATCCGGTTCTCACGCACTCTCTAAAGCCCTAACAAAAAAGAAACGCTCTATCGCAGCGCTCAAAGCGCTGCGCCACCCAAAACCGGGTTCTTCAGCAAGTTGTGGCGCCCGCTCCGATTGCACTTGCGTTGTGATTCTTCCGGAGGTTCGAGGCTAAGAAATGGAAAAGCCTCCTTCACTTGCGCGAAGGAGGCTGAAGTCTCGAAACGAAGACTAGCGGCTACTTCTCCATAGTGATTCCGCCGGCCTGGTTTTGCGCGGCATTCTCGGCCTTCGCTTTCTTCACGCGCAGGGTTTCGTCGACCCAATGGTCCGCAGTCTTCAGATCTTCGGCGCGGGCGGCGAGATCGTCGCACTCCACATCGCCTTTTTCGCGGAACATCAGATTCAGGTACGCCATGGCGGCGTCATAGTCGGGACGGATCTGGATTGCCTTGTTGAGGCTCTCGATGCCTTCCTGAATGGCGGGCGCATTCTTCACCTTCAGCTCGGCGCAGACCTTCGCCTGATCCTTGTTCTTGGGATTCAGGTTCTCTTCCGGCTTCATGCCCAGCTTGGCGCGTTCCTCCATGCGGGGCTGGTAGCAGGCGGTCCAGTCGATCACGCCGACGGAGTAATAAGGCTCGGGATCGTTCGGGTCCAGGTTCGAGGCCATGCGGTAATACTTCTTGGCATCGTCCCATTTCTTCTCGTTCAAGTACAGGTAAGCGATGCCCTTGGCGGCGTTCACCTTCTGATCCCGAGAGGGATTGGCGTCGATCACCCTCTGATATTCGTCGATGGCTTGCTGGGCGGTGCGCAGATTATCGGGCGAATCCACTCCGGGAATGTATTGCGACACAAACGCTGTAGCCAGGTACATGCGGGCATTGATCAGGCTGGGATCCAGTTGAACCGCCTTCTGGAAGTGTTCAATGGCCTGCTCGTAGTGGTTGTTTTTGTAAGATTCCACGCCCTTGTTGAGCTGATCGCGCGCCCTCAGCTTGTCACATCCCACTGAGGAGAAAAGCGCCAGCGCTACGGCTGCCAGCGTGATGAGTTTCAGGTTCTTATTCATTGCGGTATAAGTCTCCCTCGACAGAGCATCCTAGGCCCAGAGACATCGGTTTGACAAGCGCGGTTTGACAAGCGCGGGCCGCGGCAGCACGGAAGCGGTAGGCTTCCGTGCAGTGGGCCGAATACGAAATTCGCAACTCCGAGCTTTACAGCTGCGAGCTTAACTGGACGGGCGGTTCAGGCGCCCGATTCTATCTTCGCGGTAATGAGACCGACCTTGTCCACGCCGGCGGCGTGAGCCAGATCAATCACATTGGCGACATTGGCGAAGGGGATAGCGTCATCGCCCTTCACGAACATGACCTTTTCCGCGCGCTGCTTGTAAATGTCGGTGAGACGACCCTGCAGGTTGTCCCAAGTCGCGTCTTCGGTATTAATCTTCACACCCGGCGCCTGGCCCGCGCCCCGGTCGATCAACTGCACGACGATGGTCCGGTCGGGCGTAGTGTTCTTCGGCGCGTTAGGCGGAGGCGGCTGAGGAACCAGCGCATCCAGTCCTTTGGGGGTAACGGGCGAGATCACCATAAAGATGATCAGCAGCACCAGCAGTACGTCAATGAGCGGTGTGACGTTCATGTTTGCATTTTGGCCTCCGCTCGGGCCCCCTGACATTCCCATGATCGTTCTCCTCTGATTACTTTTAACTACTGCCCTGCTTGCCCTGGCGTAGCCGGGGGTGGAGGGGCGCTTGGACCAGTTTTCTTCTGCTCGGTGAGCAAGCCAAGGTCATCGACCCCGGCGGCACGAACCGCGTCTACAACCTGCACCACGCTGCCAAAACGGGCTCGCATGTCGGCTTTCACGTACACGCGCTTATCCTGTTTGTTGGCGAGGCGATCTTTTACCTTGCCGGTGAGGTTGTCGACTGCCATCTGTTCGCTGCCGAAATAGACTTTGCCGTCCCGAGTAATGGAGACCAAGAGTGCGTCTTCTTTATCCGCATCGGGCATCTGTTCCGGGTTGTTGACCGGGGCCATATCCACGCTGATGCCTTTTTGCAACATGGGCGTGACCACCATGAAGATGATCAGTAGGACCAGCATCACATCCACCATGGGCGTGACGTTGATATCCGAGCTGACCTTCGCTCCTTCGTTCCGTTGCGCTAATGCCATAGCTAGTATCTCCCGTGCTTCCGCCGCGGTCCGGGCTCTACGCACTCCGCTCTCAAGTTGGGAAGGTCCGGCGCCGGACAAGCTCCAGCGCCGGACAAGCAACTCACTGCGGAAACCAGACCGAGCCGTTCTACCGGCGAATATCGCCGCGCCTCTTCAGGAAGTAGTCGATCAATTCGCTCGAGGAGTTATCCATCTCTACGTCGAACGCTTCCACGCGACCGGTAAGATAGTTGAACATCATGACGGCAGGGATGGCGACGAGCAGGCCGATGGCCGTCGTAACCAGCGCTTCCGCAATACCGCCGGCGACTGCTGCCAGACCGGTGGCCTTGGAGTTGTTGATGCCGATGAAGGCGTTCAGAATGCCCATCACCGTTCCGAACAGCCCCACGAAGGGAGCAGTGGAACCGATGGTGGCGAGACCACCCAATCCCCGCTTGAGTTCGGCGTGGACGATGGCTTCGGTGCGTTCCAGAGCGCGCTTGGAGGCCTCAATGGTTTCGCCAGGGATGGCACCCGGGCTATCCTGGTGAGCCTTGAACTCCATCAGACCAGCGGTGACAACCTTGGCCAGATGACTCTTCTTGTTGCGCTCGGCAACCTTGATGGCTTCGTCGATACGGCCGTCGCGCAAAGCTCCGGCCACGGCGGGGGCAAAGGCGCGCGATTGTTTGCGGGCTGCGCTGTAGGCCATCCAGCGATCGATCATCACGCCGATGGACCAACCGGACATGATGAAGAGAATGATGACCACGGTTCTGGCGACCCAGCCCATTGCCTTCCACAAGCCCAATGGATCGGTCGCGATGGCGCCGCCGCCTTCCTGGACGACCCAGGTGGCCGCGGCAGGAATGTGACTGAGCATACCTGCTACGTGAGTTGCGAACATGAGTTGCTTTCCCTCCTCCGGACTCTCGACATTTACTTGGACCCTTTGATGCGCTTGGCGGTGCCATGCGCTGGCAAAAGAATTTAAAGCGCCAACGGGCGTGCTACTTTCACCGCTCCAGCACGAACCCGACTGGCCCTTCCTCAAGAATCTTGCGGTAAAGCGACCGTACCGGGCTTCCAAAAGCCCTCCCGGCCACCAGAAATACAGGTGGGAATGGGAGGACTAGCTGCACACTTCTACGAAAATTCCGAACACGAAAAGTCTTGAACTGCGCCGCGCTGAGGAGTTTAACCCCCGGCGAGGGTGAAGTTTACTTGCACCTGAGTCTCGACCTCGACCGGTTCTCCGTTGAGCAGATACGGCTTATACTTCCACTGCTTGACGGCTTCAATAGCGGCCGGAGCCAACATGGGGTGCCCGCTGATCAACTGCAAGTTCTGGATACTGCCATCCTTGCTGATCTGGGCCTGCAGAATCACCGTACCCTGAATGCGCGCCTGGCGTGCCAGCGGCGGATAGGTCGGGCTCACTTTGCGGATCAAAAGTCCGGACGATACACCGGACGAAACGCGCACGCGAGTCGGGGTGGCGATCTTCGGAACCGCGACCGGCGTGCCGCTGAGAACGCTGCCAATCACGCCTCCCATCGATCCGCCGGGAACACCGCCCGGAACGCCGCCCACCACACCGGTCGAAGCCATGACTGGCGGTGGGGCCTCGTCTTCTTTGATCATCTCGATTTTCTTGGGAATCTTGGTCGGGGTGCGCAGTTCACCGTTCACGATGTCGGTCTGAACCTGCTTGACGATGCGCACCGGCGCGGCTGCGGGCGGTGGTGGCGGAGGAGGCGGTGGGGGGGCCACCAACATAAATAACGTTGTACCTTTGGGCAAGGCTTCGGTGAAAATCAGCGGAATCAGAACCATGATGCCGACGATCCCCATCTGGATGGCGAATGAGATGATGGACGTCCATCCGCGCTTGGTCTTCAGCTTGCCGCCGGACTCGATAAGGCTGTCTTCAAACATGTGACCCTCCCCGTTACTGCTTCAGGACCCTACGGATACTTAGACACCGACCGATTCCCCTTTGCTCCCAGTTTTCTCTTGCGCCTGGCGGGCGACCCGAGCCCACAGGGCGTTCTCGGCAAATACCACACTAACTGCCTACATAACAAGGGCTAACGCAATCAGTACCGGCGCGCCATCGGGTAACTTACCTAGACCGCCCCGGCATGGCCATCGGACGCTTGCCCTTTTCAATCCGCCAATCCTGATAAGCCACCAGGATGGGAGCCGCAATCGCAATCGACGAATACGTGCCGATTAAGATGCCAATTACCAGCGCGAGGCTGAATCCCCGAAGCACCTCGCCACCGAACAAAAAGAGTGCGAGTACGGTAAGGAACGTAAGGCCCGCTGTCAAGATCGTTCTGCTCAGGGTCTGATTAATGCTCCGATTGACGATGTCCGCGAGTTTCTCCCGCCGCATGAGTTTAATGTTTTC
>PLEA01000051.1 GCA_003136335.1 Acidobacteriaceae bacterium
ACGAAGTCGCTTCGTGAAATTGCGCGGGAGCTGCATGTGGACGCCATTGTCGAAGGAGGGATGGTGCGATCAGGCGAGCATGTGCGCGTGACCGCCCGGCTCATTCGCGCGGCCGACGATCAACAAATCTGGGCCGGCTCGTATGATCGGGAATTGCGCGATGTGCTGGCCTTGCAGAATGACGTGGCAGGCGACATCGCTGAACACGTGCGAGCGCAGATAACGGCGGCCGATCGGCAACGGCTGGCGACCGCGCGTGTCCTTAATCCGGCTGCACACGAGGAATATCTGAAGGGGCGGTTTTTTTGGAACAAGAGGACCGAGAACGGGTATACCGATGCGATCGAACATTTTGATCGTGCCATCAAGATGGATCCAAATTATCCCGAGCCCTGGGCAGGTATGGCGGACGCTTACGCACTACTCGGTTCTCTCGGCGGCGCGTCGATTCCTCGACGCGAGGCCATGAACAAAGCTCGCTCGGTTGCGCGCAAAGCGTTGGAACTCGACCCGTCCTCGGCCGAAGCACATACTTCGCTGGCGTTCGTGCTGATGCATTACAACTGGGACTTTGCCGCCGCCGAACAGGAATTCCAGCGCGCTATTGAACTCAACCCCAGCTATGCAACCGCTCACCAGTGGCATGCCATCAATCTGGGCGCTACCGGTCAAATAGATGCAGCACTCGCCGAGTTGCAGCGTGCCCAGGAGCTTGACCCTCTTTCACTCATAATCAGTGTGGACATCGGTGAAATGCTTGGCCTTGCACGGAGATACGAAGAAGCGGCGGCACAATTGGAAAATACATTGAAGATGGACCCACATTTCCTATTGGCGCACGTAAATTTAGCGGACGTGTACAACTACCAAGGGAAATACGCGGAAGCAGAGAAGCATGCCCTTGAAGCCCTCGACATTGCTCCAAAGAGCATGTGGGTAAAGGGGGTACTTGCCACTTGTTACGCACTCGAAGGGCGGAAGCAAAACGCCCGAGCCATGATGGAAAGTATGCGACGCTCAGCGCGTGTTGGCGAGGTTGGTCATCACTTCGCCACTGTCTCTGTCGCGCTCGGTGATAAGGACGCGGCGTTCCACTGGCTGCAAATTGCCTATGACCATCGAGAGGGCAGTCTAATCCTGCTGCGAGTCATACCTTATTATGACTCAGTGCGTACCGATCCTCGTTTTATAAGGTTGTTGCAGCGTATAGAAGCAAAGCCAGGCGCAGGCTAGGAGCAGAAATGTAAGATCGATGTGACAAAGATCTAGTCGATTTACTTAACGCGTTACTTAATCCGCCGAAGAGCATCGGCAGCGAGAGCTCCACAAACACTGTCTGACAGTCGTCGGACGAATTGCTTAACAGACTAAGGGCAGGTCCATAGAAAAGTTGCGTCAAAAACGACCGCACCTCATCTAGAACCCCGAAGAATACAATGATCTGAAAAGGGGCGTATTAGACCGGGACGGATGGAGGTGCCGATGTTGCCGTTCGTCAGAGAATCTAGCGGTACACATCTTCTTCATCGCGGCCGGTTAGGTTCGGATGAGCTACAGAACCTAATAACTTTGTGCGCGGACTGTCATAGGAGCCATCACAGGTTTTGATCTAGGACGGTCACGTCCACCAAATTTTTCAACGAGCTTGCCGTCGAACTAGAAAACAGATTTCCACGCATGGTCGAATCTTAGCAATTTGGCAAGAAAGTTGTTAATAAGCTCGCTTAGCAAAGATGCGGCATGCGTAGCGAACGCTAAGGCCGAGAGCTAGTTTGCGCAACAGGTGGGGCCGCAGCAGATTTTGGCGGCGGGCTTTTGGGCGCGGACGAAGGCGCTTATAAATTTATCGCGGATTTGAGGTGCGACCGCGTCGGCATCGATGCCTGCGGCTGTCAGGAATTCTTTGGCGTCGTCGATGCTGTAGATGCGCGTGGGTTCGATGTCGATGGATTCGAAACCTGCGGCGCTGAGTTTTTGCTGATATTCCGTGTCTGTCAGCGCGCCTGCTACACAGCCTACCCAAAGCTCCATGCTCTTGCGAATCTGTTGCGGGACTTCTCCTCGAACTACCACGTCGGAAATTGCGAAACGGCCGCCGGGCTTTAGTACGCGAAATGCTTCGCGCAGAACGCGGTCCTTATCGCCGGAGAGGTTGATGACGCAGTTGGACACGATGACGTCCACGGAGTTGTCCGGGAGCGGGATGTTTTCGATTTCACCTTTTAGAAATTCGACGTTGGTCAGGCCGGACTTACGTTTGTTTTCTACGGCTAATACGAGCATTTCGTCGGTCATGTCCAGGCCATAGGCTTTTCCTGTAGGGCCGACACGGCGCGCGGAGAGAAGAACGTCAATGCCGCCGCCTGATCCCAAATCGAGAACGATTTCACCAGGTGCGAGCTTCGCGAGCGCGGTGGGATTGCCGCAGCCGAGTGAGGCGCGTAATGCAGCTTCCGGGACGGAGCCGGCTTCGTTTTCGCCGTAGAGATTCGCGGTGATGGAATCGCATCCTTCTATGGCAGATGCGGGACTTGAGCCGCAGCAGGCGGAAGCTTGACCCGACGCTGCGCGTTTGGCTGCCTCGCCGTACTTTTCCTGCACGATGGATTTGATATTTTCTGTGCTCATATACGTCTCCCTTTTTACCTGGAAATCGAGACTAAATCTTTTGGTGCGACCACATGGTTGCGTGTGCAGCATTCGGCATACAGGAAACCGAGAAGGTCCTGCAGGGCTTCCGCATTGGCCGAATACCAGAGATAAGTTCCCTCGCGGACGACCTTCACCAACCCCTCGTACTTCAGTTTTTCCAGGTGGTGTGAGAGCGTCGAGGCCGGAGTTCCCAACTCGCCGCCGATGTCGCCGACGATCATTCCGTCGGGGTGGGCCGACAGCAGGACGCGCATGAAGCGCAGGCGGGGGCCGGATCCGAAAACATGTCTGCAAAGCGGGTGATTTCTTCTTCGGTTGGTTTCGCCGCCATGAGAACTATGATTCTATAATAATAGAATTATGGAAGTTAATCGTTCTCACCAGACTGACCAGACTGGTCCGGTGATTTCATGGACACGACACTATTAAGATATCGAGATTCAATTCACTACCCAGATTTTCAAGGAAGGCCGAGCCTTCGTGGCACATACGCGGGAACTCGATGTTTCTTCCTGCGGTGGCACCCGGCATAAGGCGCTCCAAAACCTCAAAGAAGCGGTCCGGCTTTTCCTCGAAGAGGCCGAAAAGATGGGTACGTTGGAGCAGATTCTCGAAGAGGCGGGCTATCTGAAGGGTAAGAATGAATAAACTTCAGGGCCCGAAATTCATCGCCACCCAGCGCGTCTCGCTGCCGCTACCGCTGGAAAATGCCAAAGCTTAGCCCGGTATCCCACGAGACTCTCAGAAGGATATTCGACGCTGACGGCTTCCGTTGCGTTCGAACTGAAGGCGACCACATGGTTTTCACGAAGCCCGGCATTCTCCGCCCCGTCGTGATTCCGAATACTCCGCCGTCCCCATTTTCATCATCAAGAACAATCTCCGCACAGCGGGGATGACGCGAGAACGCTACTTCGAACTTCTCGGCCAGTCTTAGTTAGACTACCTGCAAAATGAAACCCGGTTCGACCGCGTTTACCTTTACGGGCGAGATGACATTTTTCGCGGGCCGGGGCCGATTGCCAATCGGCCGCAGGTTACCAACCCCACAAAGCAGCAGGCAACCAAAGCGCCGGTGACAAGATCACCAGCGGTACAAATTCGTTGCGCGCTGCAAAGAATTTCAGGGCTAG
>PLEA01000165.1 GCA_003136335.1 Acidobacteriaceae bacterium
ATGCGGCGCTTCACCTCGGCGCCAAACCCGTGATCACGGCTGCGCCGATACATTTCGGAAAGCGTGCGCACATCCGGCGACCGGTATCCATAACGAACGCCATCGAAGCGGGCCAGGTTCGACGACTCCTCCGCGGTGGCGACGATGTAATAAGCTGGAATCGCATATCTGGTGTGGGGCAGGGATATCGGAATCAGTTCACAGCCTGATTCCGCCAGCTTTTGAATCGCGGCTTCCACCGAGTTTCTAACTTCGGTGTCTAATCCTTCTTCGAAATATTCTTTTGCCACTCCGAGCTTGAGCCCGCGCGCCGGCTTTTCAAGTTCGGCCACGTAGTCAGGAACAGGCACGTCGGCAGAAGTGGAATCCATGGGATCGCGTCCAGCAATCGTGTGCAAAACAATCGCCGCGTCCTTCACCGTTTTTGCCAGCGGTCCGATGTGGTCGAGCGACGACGCAAACGCGATCAGCCCGTAGCGCGGAACGCGTCCGTAAGTCGGCATCAATCCCACCACGCCGCAGAACGATGCTGGTTGCCGGATCGACCCACCAGTGTCCGAGCCCAGGGCAACAACCGCCATGTCAGCCGCGACCGCCGCGGCCGAGCCTCCCGAAGAACCTCCGGGCACGCGGCTCAGATCGCGCGGGTTGCGCACAGGATGATAGGCGGAGTTTTCATTCGACGAGCCCATGGCAAACTCATCGCAGTTCATCTTGCCCAGCACGACCGCGCCCGCCGCTTCCATGCGCGCAACGGCAGTGGCGTCGTACGGAGGAATGTACTTATCCAGAATCTTCGATCCCGCAGTGGTACGCACGCCGCGCGTGCTCATCACGTCCTTGATGCCGACCGGTACGCCGCCCAGCGGTGGCAACATCCTGCCTTCAGCCGCCATGCGGTCCATGCGGTCCGCTTGCTCGAGAGCACGCTCCTTCGACAGCGTCAGGAACGCGCCGATCTGGCCGTCTTCCTGCTTGATACGAGCGTAGTGCGCCTCCGCTAGCGCAAGCGCCGTCGTTTTGCGTTCCTGCACGGCGGTGCGGGCGGCATCGATCGTGAGTGACTTCAAGTCCATTGGTGTGTGGTGGAACCTGCCTCGGGCCTATCGCTCAATCACTTTCGGGACTTTGAAAAAGTGTTCGTCCGCATCCGGTGCATTCGCGAGCGCTTCTTGGTGCGGCAGCGACTTGCGCAGTCCTTCGGGGACATCTTCGCGGTTCGCGTAAGAAAAGCACGCGCTTCCTGGCTTCGGTTCGTCAACTCCGTAGCGATCGGAAACCTGCGCCATCGGCAGCACATCGGACGTGTCGAGTTCATTGAGGCGGTCGACGTACTCAAGAATGGAATTCAGATCGCGCAGCATTCCCTTGCGCTCTTCCTCGGTGAGGTCCAGACTGGCCAGCTCGGCGACGTCGGCAACGTCTTTATCGGTAACTTTCATGCAATCGAGAGCCGGGGCTCAGCGGAGGTTCTTGTCCGCGCTTTCCGCAGGTGCGAGCACGAACTCAATTCTGCGAACCGCCTCGGTAGTATATCGGTTGATCACTGCCAGATATCGCGGCGCAAGCGACTGCAGTTCTGCTTTCCAACGCTGGCCAGCGACTTCCACGCGCAACACTCCATCCTCGAAACTCAGAGCGCGCGTGCGCTCGGCCACGGCTGAGCCACACACAATCGGCCAAGCCCTGAGTGGCGCTTCCGCCGGGGGCAACTGCCGTAAAGACTGCGCTACGATTTTTTCCAGCCCTGAGCCTGCCTGCTCCAAGTGCAGTTCCTCGTCTCATCAAGCGGTACAACACGCCGCTGAGAACTTTCGATTTTACCATTCTCGCCAACTGCGGGCGCGCGCCCTCATTGCGACTTAAACGGGAAATTCGCGACGCACGAATTCGAGGGCAGCATCCCGCGAGGGCAATCGCCCCTCAAGCTGCGCATCTTCCACCGCGCTCAGAATTTCGCGGAACTTTGGCCCAGGAACGCGCCCCTCGGCGATCAGATCGTCGCCCGTCACCAGCGGCGAAGGACGCATCTTTTCCGCAGGAATCTCCGCGCGTTTCTGCTGGATAAATTCATACGTACCCAGATTGCGGTGGCTGGCCAGGCAGTCGGCACGGTGCAATGCAAGATGCTCCTCGAACGCGGGCATGCGAAGAAATTTCTTCAGCGTTGACTCTTTCATGCGAGTCGCGTGTCCGAAGCGCATGTGATGGTCGACGAGCGCCAGGATCTGTTCCGTGTCGTCGTTGGAAAATCGCAACCGGCGGCAGATTTCTTCCGCCATCTTCACTCCGACTTCGACGTGGCCGTCAAACCGGATGCGATCGGGAGCGATTCGAAACGTCGCGGGCTTGCCGACATCATGCAGCAGCGCTCCCCAGGCCAGCGTCAGCGGGCAAGGATTCGGCAAGTTATCCAAGAGGAGCAGCGTGTGCGCAAACACGTCGCCTTCGGGATGGAATTCCGGCGGCTGCTCAACTCCCTTCATGGCCGAAATCTCCGGCAGAACTGGCTTGAGCAAACCGCTTTCATCCAGCAGCAGAAACGCACGCCGGGCGTGCCCTTCCGTCAACATGCGGGTTAGTTCATCGCGCACCCGCTCGCGCGATACGACTTGGATCTGGGTAGCCAGCTTCCGCATCGCCGCAAACGTCGTCGGCTCGATCGTGTAATCGAAGCGCGCGGCAAAGCGCACCGCGCGCAGCATGCGCAACTTGTCTTCACCGAAGCGCTGCTCGGGATCGCCAATGGTGCGGATAATTCCCGCCTCCAGATCCTTGCGCCCGCCCACAAAATCAATCACTTCGTCGCTCAGGGGATCGAGCAGCATGCCGTTGATCGTGAAATCGCGGCGCGCAACATCTTCCTGCGGGTCGCCACTAAATCGCACTTCGTCAGGATGACGGCCGTCGGAGTATCCGATATCGCTACGGAAAGTCGCAACCTCGACCGCATGAGACTTCGAAGAGAAATCCGCCGAAACACCGCTGGCCGCGTCTGTGACCGGCGCCGGCACAAGCACGACACCGAACTGCGCTCCCACCGCGTATGTCTCGGGAAAGATGCCCATGACCTGCTCGGGCGTCGCGTTCGTCGCCACGTCATAATCCTTCGGTTCGCGCTCGAGCAAAAGATCGCGCACACATCCGCCCACCAGATAGGCCTGAAAGCCCCGCTGGCGCAGCGTTTGCACGATCGAGGTGGCGAAATCCTTCAGCATGCTGTAAGCGGCCCTCGTCATCTCCGTCAGTAAGTTTGCCGCCAGGAATAGAGCACGGTAAGGTCTTTGGGATAGGTTTCGCCATAGTCCATTCCGCGCACAGGCTTCTCGAGGTTGTCCGTATCCTGATCTATAGGCTGCACTCCGACTCGCGTTTATCGTCTGGCTTTGGCTTACGGACACGAGGTAGCCGGCGCAATTCGCTTGCTCCAAACTTGTCGAAGTTGCGCTGCCCCTCGATTAGGCGCACCCTGTTTGCGCCCCCAGTGCTGGGAAAACGTAACTGTGACAGATCGTCTTCCCAACAGCAGATTTCGCAGATGTCGTACGAACCAGGAGGCTCTCAAACATAAAGTAGCCGCAGCACAGACAGGGATATTTGGTCGGATCGATCATATGTCTGTGCTGAGGTTAAACTAGAAACTTGCACACTGGAAGCCATGTCTGACGCCTACATCCTCGGCATCGAGAGTTCGTGCGACGAAACTGCGGCAGCCGTGGTGCGGTCGGGCGAGCAGCTCATCTCGAATGTCGTCGCTTCGCAGATCGCAATCCATCAGCCCTATGGCGGCGTGGTGCCAGAACTGGCGTCACGGGAGCATCTGCGCGCCATCGTGCCCGTCGTGCGTCAGGCACTGGCCGAGGCAAATCGCACTTACAACTCCGTCGATGCGATCGCAGTCACACAAGGGCCCGGTTTGGCGGGAGCTTTGCTGGTGGGCATCAGCTACGCTAAAGCGCTGGCCTTCGCGCTCGACAAGCCGCTGATCGCGGTGAATCATCTGGAGGC
>PLEA01000328.1:0-5467 GCA_003136335.1 Acidobacteriaceae bacterium
ATTTCCGCGCTCAAGCGCAAAGGTCTGGACACGCTTCTGGAAATGGTAATCGCGGAGCTCCCGGCCGGCCCGGCATACTTTCCTGAAGATCAAGTCACCGACCAGCCGGCGCGATTCATGGCGGCGGAAATCATCCGCGAGCAGGTGCTGCTGAATACCAGCGAAGAAATTCCTTACGCAACCACCGTCATCGTCGATAACTTCGAGGAAGGCGCGAGGCTCGCACGAATCGCGGCGACCATCTATTGCGAGCGCGCGGGGCAGAAGGGGATTCTGGTCGGAAAGGGCGGGCAGATGCTGAAAAAGATCGGCACCGCGGCCCGCTTGCAGATCGAAAAAATGATCGAGAAGCGCGTCTTTCTGGAGCTCTTCGTAAAGGTCCGTGAAAACTGGCGAGAGTCGCATGAGTTCGTTGAGGAGCTTNNTTTGTGGAAGAACTCGACTGGCGCCGGCAATTGGAGCACCGGATGCTCGAACCTAGGATGCTGGAACCCAGGACGCCGGAACCTAGGACAATAGAGCAGGGCACGCAGACGATCAGAACTGCGGACCACGGCGGAAACCCCACAGAAGACTGAGGTTGCGTTAGGGTAGCGGACGCTTCCAATGGTTCAAATGGGGCGGCCATTGCGGGATTTGGGCCGTGCCGCTAAAATCGAAACAAGCCGCGCCCCACGGGCAGACATAGGACGAGCGATCCAACCATGGAATCTGGGACTTCTTCCGAGGAACACTTCCCGGCGCACGACTTCGATCCAGAAAAACTGAGCCTGCGGGTGCGAATCACGCTTGCGGCCGACCGGAAGTCCGTGGACCCGGTCGTGGCGCAAGTGATGCGGGCGGTCCGCGACATGAAATGCGTCGACGGTAAGGAGGATGCTATTGAACTCGCCTTGCAAGAGGCGCTGGCCAATGCCGTGATTCATGGCGCCAAGGAAGATCCGAGCAAAATCGTGGAGTGCGTGGTGGCTTGTGACGAGCAACGGGGCATTCTCATCATCGTGCGTGATCCCGGGCCGGGGTTCGATCCCCAGGCGATTCCCAGTTGCACCATGGGCGAGAATCTCTACTCCAATCACGGCCGCGGAATTTTTCTCATCAATCAACTGATGGATGAGGTGAAGTTCTATAAGAACGGCACCGAGATTCACATGGTGAAGCGATAGGTTTCTCCGCGTCGGCGCGCCCGGTGTGCTGCACGCGAACTCTGAGGCGAAGGACAATTTCGATGCGGAAGCAAAAGGGTTTCTCGCTCATCGAGCTTTTGATTGTGGTCGCGATCATTCTGATCATCGCGGCGATCGCAATCCCCAACTTGCTGCGCGCCAAGATGGCCGCCAACGAGTCTTCCGCCGTGGGCTCCATCCGCACCATCAACACCGCCGAGATCACCTATAGTTCCTCTTATCCGAGCGTCGGCTATGCCGCGACTTTGGCCAACCTGGGGGGAGCGTCTCCTTGCACTCCCGGTCAAGCTACTGGGTGCCTGATCGACAGTGTGTTGGCGGGCGGCAACAAGAGCGGCTATAACTTCACTGCCGTTGGCGCGGGAGGTCCTCCGGCCACGCAATATTATGCGACGGGAGTTCCGGTCACGCTCAACCAGACGGGTATCCGCAGCTTCTGCTCGTTCGAGGATGCCGTGATTCGCGTGGACCCCACCGGCGCGGCGATGGCGAGCGAAGCCGCTTGCCAGGCGCTACTGCCGCTCCCCTAGGTTTTGTTTGCTCGCACGCTTTCCAGGTTCGCATCCTATTTTTTGCGGGAGTAGTCCGTCGCGCGCTCCGCCCCTCGCCGGGTGATAACCTTGCTGTATGCCTCACGATCCTGGTATACCCGCATCTCCCAAACCTGCTCGATCCCGCGCGGCGGTGGTATTTGCTCTCGTGCTCGGACTGTTCCTGGGTGTGATTTTTGTCGGTTCAATCGGATGGCTGATGCTCTCGCGAAATTCGGGGCGAGCCCTGTTGAGCCATATGTGGACGGCAGTGACGGGCAGAACCCTCAGTATCGATGTAAGCCAGCCCACTGTGGTCGATCGTATTCAGCGACTGCAGCGGCTGGAGACGGTGGTTTATACCATGGACAAGATCGTGGCCGGCGCGAAAGAAAGCTCCATCTTTCCGGATTTTCTGGCCGGCGATCGCCTCTTGATGCTGGTGCACGGCGAAGTTGTCGCCGGAGTTGATTTCTCGAGTCTGAAGCCGGGTGACGTTAGAGTAGAAGGCAAGCAGGTTCGCTTGCATCTCCCGGCACCGCAGGTTTTCAGCACTCGCATCGACAGCGCGAAGACGCGGGTATACTCCAGGCAAACTGGGCTGCTGGTCTCCACGGATCCCAATCTGGAAACGCAAGTGCGCCAGGAGGCAGAACGTCAACTGCAAGAGGCCGCCATGGCCGAAGGCATTTTGCGAACCGCGCAGCAGAATGGGATTTCGACGATCACCAGCCTGTTACAGGGTTTGGGATTCGAGAAGATTGACTTCGAGTAAATAGGATTTCATAAACTGGCGAACTCGAGCATCACAATCTCGGGATTCGATCCCAGGCGCAGTGGTGGTCCCCACGTTCCTGCGCCGCTCGAAGTGAAAACCTGCATCTTCCCGATCCGGCTTAAGCCGTACACAAATTGGCGGTAAATCCGTCGCGCCATCCAGCTCCAAGGGATGAACTGTCCAAGGTGAGTATGCCCGGACAGCTGTAGAGAAACGCCCGCAGCCTCCGCGATTTCCGGGCGGTCGGGAGCATGCGTCAACAGGATGCTGGCGCGGTCGCGATCCAAGCCGACGCCGCGCAAGACCGACGCAAAGTGCCCGTCTTGCGCCGCATTCCGGTACGGAACACCAATAATCTGCAAACCCTCCACTTCCACCTTCTCATTGCTGAGCACGCGCACTCCCGCGGCCGCAATGGCACCCAGATATTTGCTGTCGTCGCCAAATTGCTCGTGATTGCCCGCGACAAAATATACGCCTTGTGGTGCCGTCAACTTATTCAATGGCTCCGCCGCTTGCCCAGCGTCAATGGCCGTGCCGTCGTATAAATCGCCGGCAATAAAGATCGCGTCCGGCTTTTCCCTCAAAATCTTCGCAACCAAGCGCCGCAGAAACCTGCCGTTTCGCACGTGCCCCAGGTGCACATCGCTGATCAGCGCCGCTCTTCGCCCGCGCCACGCGGCCGGCAGGTTGGCGAGCCGCACCGTGGTGCGCGTGATTCGCGTCCAGCTTGCATTGAAGACTGCGTAGAATCCGGCCACGAGAGCCGCAGCAAACAGAAATTCAACCATCCGATGAAAGTCCAACTCGCGCCCACCCAGCCGCGAGATTGCGAAGATTGTCCAACCGGAAACCGCCGCGAGGAACAGGAAGGTCAGAAGACCCAGCCAAACCGCAGCGACCCGATAAAACGCGCGCAGCGCAGCATTGGTATAGCGAAAGGCGAGCAGCGAAGCAGCCACAAAGCTCACCGATAAAAGTCCGAAGAGGAGTTTCGTCCACAGCGCACGAGGAGGATCGCTGCCCGCGGCGGAAAACGTCCACGTCTTATAGAGTAAAAAATGGATCAACAAAAGGATGGACTGGAGAATTACGATGAAGCCGATCAGCCGTTTTCGTATCCGCATAGTGCATTAGATTCTCCAAACGGAAATTCGATTGTCCGAAGGATGCAGAAAAAGTCGGCTTACGGTTTTCAACCGAATGGCCAATCATCCTCGCTAGTTCAGGCGGTCACGGCGCAGTTGCCAAAGTGGGGATACGACGTGCAATCTGGTATTCATGCCGGAATTGCCGGATATTGCCGCTTATATTAGCGCGCTCGAACCACGCATAGTCGGTCGGCCGTTGGAGCGCATAAGGCTTAACAGCGCCTTTCTGCTGCGAACCGCGCAACCGCCGCTGGCGAGTGTGGAGGGTCGGGTGGTCTGCGAGCTGCGGCGAATTGGTAAGCGCATTGTGATCGGATTAGAGAAGGACCTGTGGCTGGCGCTGCATTTGATGATTGCCGGACGTTTGCACTGGCGGGAGCCGCAAGCCAAGCTGGCCGGTCGCCGGAGTCTGGCAGCCTTCGATTTTCCCAACGGTTCTCTGGTTCTTACCGAAGCCGGCACAAAACATCGCGCCTCGTTGCACGTACTGCAGGGTGAGGAGAGCCTGCGTTCCATGGATCCTGGAGGAATCGACATCTTCTCCAGCGATCTTAATTTGTTCCGCGCTACGCTCGCGACAGAAAACCATACGCTCAAGCGGGCGCTTACCGATCCTCGCCTGGTGAGTGGTATCGGCAATGCCTATTCGGATGAGATCCTGCACGCGGCGCAACTGTCGCCAATCACGCTCACGCAAAAACTGGAAGCGCACGAGTGGGAGAGATTATTCGCTGCCACTCGGCACACCCTCGAATACTGGATGGAGGGACTCCGCGCTGAAGCGAAGGCCGACTTTCCGGAAAAGGTCACTGCGTTTCGCAAGGGGATGGCGGTTCATGGGCGCTATGGCGAGCCGTGCCCGCGATGCGGCGACAAAGTTTTGCGGATTCGTTATGCGAACAAAGAAACGAACTACTGCGCGCGCTGCCAGACGGGTGGAAAAGTTCTGGCGGATCGGAGTTTGTCTCGGCTACTGGGATCGGACTGGCCGCGAACGCTGGAGGAGTTGGAAGCACTAAAGCGACGCTGAAGAGGCAAGGCTTCAGGCTCTCGGCTTCCGGAAGTCTGAAGAGCGTTCGAACCGAAAGGTGAACTGCGGACGTTGGCAGTGCGTCTTGCTCCCGGGAAAAACCAAAGGTCCCTCGCCTTGCTCGGGATGAGAGTCGCTTTAGCTCTCGGTTACTCCTTCGCCGCGATCGCCAAGGCTTTCATCTTGCGGTACAGATGACTGCGCTCCAGGCCCAGCACCTCCGCCGTGCGGCTCACGTTGCCGTGGTTCTGGTCGAGGGTCTTGAGGATGTAGTCGCGTTCATAGGCATCCCTAGCCTGATGCAGCGTGGAAAATTCACTCTTAGGCGCGCGCCGACCGCCTTCGCGGTAAACCAACGGCGGCAAATGCTTGCTGTCGAAGCGCGTGGTCGTAGGATTCATGATCACGATGCGTTCAATCACGTTGCGCAATTCGCGCACGTTGCCCGGCCAGGAGTAACGCATCAATATTTCAACAGCGTCATCGGTGATTTCCCGGGGGCGGCGTCCATAGGTCGCCGCCAGTTCCTTCAGGAAGTGCCGCGTAAACAGAGGAATATCTTCTTTGCGTTCGCGCAAGGGTGGGACGAAGAAGGGAATCACATTGAGCCGGTAGAAAAGATCTTCGCGGAAGTTGCCCCGCGAGATTTCTTCATCCAGATCTTTGTTGGTCGAGGCGATCACGCGAACATCGACCGTTATTGTCTTATCGCTGCCCACCGGTGTGAAGCGCTGTTCCTCGAGCGTGCGCAAGACTTTCGATTGCGTCTTCAGGCTCATGTCGCCGACTTC
>PLEA01000328.1:5475-6988 GCA_003136335.1 Acidobacteriaceae bacterium
CCGGTGCCGGACTCGCCGTAGATCAAAACGCGACCGTTGGTCGGAGCCATCAGGCCAATCTGCTGGCGCAGCGCCTTCATCGGGATGCTATCGCCCACGATGATGCTCTTCACCTGAAGCTGCTTTTTCAGATCCACGTTCTCGCGTTGCAATTTCTTCGACTCGATAGCGTTCTTGACCAGGATCAGGGTTTTTTCCAGGGAGAGCGGTTTTTCCAGGAAGTCATAAGCGCCCAGTTTCGTCGCGCGTACCGCGGTCTCGATGGTTCCGTGGCCGGAAATCATGATGACCTCGGGAGGATTGTCGAACTCGCGAATCCTCTCCAGAGTTTCGAGGCCGTCGCCCCCGGGCAGCCAGATATCGAGCAACACCACGTCAAATGGGACTTTGCGCAGCAAGTCGAGGCAGGTCTCGCCGCTTCCCGCGGAAGAGGTGGAATAGCCTTCGTCCGTCAGGATGCCGGCCAGGGAGTCGCGAATTCCGGCTTCATCATCAACGATGAGGATGGTGGATGGCATTTGAGAAGGGCCAACAAAACCCCTTACATTCAAGTGGCGAAGTCCGGAATGGTGATCATTACGTTTGTACCTCGGCCCGCTTCGCTCTCTATCTTGATGTCCCCTCCGTGAGCGCGAACGAGTTCGTAGGATATCGATAATCCCAGCCCGGTACCGGACGGCTTAGTGGTAAAGAATGGATCAAAGACGTGACTCACAACGGCCGGATCCATTCCCTTGCCGGTGTCTTGAAATTCGAAACTCACGTGGGGATGTTTTTCCGCCTTTTTGGTCTGGTATTGCAAACTCACAGAGAGCGTTCCCCCATGATCCGCCATAGCCTCAAGAGCATTCTGGATGACATTATCGAATACTTGACCAATACGATCCTTATCGACCACACCCAAGAAATCCCTGGCAGGGAGATTGATCATCAATTGGACCTGCCGTTGCGAGGCGGGCGCTTCGAAAGATCGGATACGTTCCCGCACTAATTCCTTCAAGTCGACTTGTTGTAACTGGAGCTGGATAGGTCTTGCAAAACTAAGCAAGCGATTCACGATGCCGTTGAGTCTTTCGATCTCCTCCAGCGCAATGTGACACGACTCTTTGACATTCGCATTCGGGGCATCGCGCCGGCACATTTGAACTCGCAGTCGTATGGTAGCCAGCGGATTGCGCACCTCGTGGGCCACGCCGGCAACTAGACGGCCGAGGCTCGCCAGCCGCTCCGCANNGGGACGATAAGTTGTTTTCAAGAATCTGCAGCCCATTTTCAATCTTGCGTACGCCGCCCTGCAGACTGCGAATGACCAATAGTGTTAGCAGGACCGAGGTCAGCGCCGCGAGGGCCAGGCCTACGGTAATCAAATAGGCGCGAAATCGGTTTGCTCCGGGAAGGTCGGAAATATGCTTGACTGCCCACGCGCTGCCAATTACCGAGTATCCATCGTGGATTGGCACTGCACTGATGAGGAACAGACCCGTCGGTATCGTCATGACCTGTTCGGAGCTTT
>PLEA01000075.1 GCA_003136335.1 Acidobacteriaceae bacterium
GGAAGGCCACGGCGACGAAGAATCCAATGTCGCAGCGGCGGTATGGGGAGAGTGGGCATTTTGCAAAGGCGTCGCATGGAGAAGCGGTAGAGTTTCTGCTGGAGCAGATTCGAAAGTATCCGGGGGAGATTACGCTGATTGCGATTGGTCCGCTGATGAATGTGGGAGCGGCGATCGATAAGGATGCGGCGACGTTTCGGAAGTTGAAGCGTGTGGTGCTGATGGGCGGGTCGATTCGGCGGGGATATGGGGATTTGGGATATACGGCGCCGGTTCCTGCGATGCCGGAGTGGAATATTTTGAATGATGTGGCTTCGGCGCAGAAATTGTTTGGCGCGGGGACTCCGCTCTTTGTGATGCCGTTGGATTCCACGCAGTTGAAGATGGATGAGGTGAAGCGGGCATTTTTGTTCAGCCAGGGGACGGCGGTAACCGACCAGCTCGCAGTGCTGTATCACTTGTGGGGACAGGAGACGCCGACGTTGTTTGATCCCATGACGATTGTGTTCGTGTTGCGTCCGGATTTGTGTCCGGTGCAGGGGATGCACATTCGCGTGGATGAAAAAGGGTTCACGCGAGAGGAGTCGGGCGCGGCGAATGCGCAAGTTTGTCTGGATTCGAACGCGGAGGTTTTTTTCAAATTTTATTTGAAGCGAGTGGCGGAGAGATAAAGATAGTCAAAATCGCGAAGTCAAGACTCCCATCCTAGTCCCACCAAAGAACGGCGAGCCTAGAGTGGGGCACCCGGCGAAATTTTGTTTGCTGGCATCGAGGGTTTATGCGACCTGAAGAAATCGCGAGGCGCGGATTCCTGAAAGCGGTGGGCGTGGGACTTGTGGGTGCGCTGGTTGGGTTGCCTGAGAGAGCTCTTGCCCAGGCAGACGCGCCGAGCAAGTCTGTTTTCGACGTGAAAGCATTCGGAGCCGCAGGCGACGGGAAGACTCTTGACACTTCTTCGATAAACCGCGCCATCGCTGCTGCGTCTGCGGCGGGAGGCGGAACCATCTGCTTCCCGGCGGGAATTTATCTCTCTTATTCGATTTACCTCAAAAGCCATGTTGGTCTGTATTTGTCGCACGGCGTGACTATTTTGGCGGCTGATCCGCCGGCGGAAGGCGTGAGCGGAGGCTACGACGCGGCGGAGTCGAACCAGCCGTGGGAGAACTATCAGGATTTCGGTCACAATCACTGGCACAACAGTCTGATCTGGGGTGAGGGGCTGGAGGACATTTCGATTTGCGGTCCGGGACTCATCTGGGGGAAAGGTCTGAGTCGCGGCTGGGGATCGGGGCCCAGAGCGGAGCAGCCTGGGGCGGGCAACAAAGCTATCGCTCTCAAGAATTGCCGCAACGTGCTGCTGCGAGATTTTTCGATTCTGCACGGCGGGCACTTCGGCATTCTGGCGACTGGCGTCGACAATCTCACCATCGACAATTTGAAGATTGATACCAACCGCGACGGCATGGACGTGGATTGCTGCCGCAACGTCCGGATTGCAAACTGCAGCGTCAACTCGCCCGGGGACGACGGCATTTGTCTGAAGAGTTCTTTCGCTCTGGGATATGCGCGGGCCACCGAGATGGTGACCATCAGCAATTGTCTGGTGAGCGGCAGCTACGAAGAGGGCGCGCTGCTCGATGCGACTTGGAAGCGATTTAGTCCCGTCGAAAAAGTGCCGCGAACGGGGCGGATCAAGTTTGGGACGGAGTCGAATGGGGGATTCAAAGACATCGCCGTTTCAAATTGTATCTTTGACGGATGCAACGGCCTGGCGATCGAGACGGTGGATGGCGCGGTGATTGAAGATGTGAGCATCACCAACATTACTATGCGCGACCTGGTGGGAGCGCCCATTTTTCTGCGGCTGGGTGCGCGCATGCGGGGGCCGGCAAATATTCCGGTGGGTGTGCTGCGGCGCGTGATCCTGAGCAACATTACTTGTCAGAGTGCGGTTTCGCCGCCCATCTGCTCGATTCTTGCGGGGATCCCGGGTCATCCCATCGAAGACGTGAAGCTGAGCGACATCGTGATTTTTCATCAAGGCGGAGGCAGCAAGGGCGATGCGGTGCGACAGCTTGCCGAGAAAGAGAAAGAGTATCCCGAGCCCAGCATGTTTGGAACGACTCCCGCGCAGGGATTTTTCATTCGCCACGTTCGCGGGCTGGAGATGGACGGCCTGAAGATCGAACCTGCGAACGAAGATGCGCGACCGGCGTTCGTTCTCAACGATGTGCAGGGTGCTGACTTTGAGCGCGTGAAAGTTTCAACTGCCGCCGGCGTGCCAACCTTCGTTCTGAACGACGTTCGAGATTTCAGTGTGTTCAGAAGCAAGCCGGTGCCCGATACCGAACTGCAGACAGCAGGCAAGAAAGAGCTTTAGTCCGCGATGAACCTCCCGAACTTTAGATGAATTAAACTTCGATGAATTAAACTCACGTGATGAGAAATCTGCTTCGGCTGTTCGGCTGCAACCCCACGCTGCCGATTCTGTTTTTCCTTGCTCTTGTCCAAATTTGCGCGGCGCAGAAGGTTGCGATCACGTTTGATGATCTGCCGTTGAACGGGGATCTTGCACCGGGCGTGACGCGGGTGGAAGTTGCCGGGAACACGCTGGCGGTATTGAAGATTCGGCATGTGCCTGCGGTGTATGGCTTCGTCAATGCCAAGAAACTGGAAGGGGACCTGGATGCCGCGGAGGCGTTGAAGTTGTGGGCGGACGCGGAGCCGGTNNGAAGAGGATGAGCCGGTGCTGGAGCTGGTGGCGGCGAAAGATACGAACTGGCACTGGCTGCGCTATCCCTTTTTGCGCGAGGGAGACACGGCGGAGAAACGGCGCGCGGTGCGGGCTTATCTGCAGGCGCGTCAGTATCGGGTGGCGCAGGTCACGCTGGATTGGGAGGACTACATGTGGAACAGCGCGTATGCGCGGTGCGTCGCGAAGAACGATGCGAAGTCGATTGCGTGGCTGCGTTCGAGCTACCTGAACACGGCGTCGGCTTATTTGGATTTGGGGCGGGAGATGGCTAAGCTGGTCTATGGGCACGACATCAATCATGTACTGCTGCTGCATCTAGGAGCGTTCAGTAGCACGATTTTGCCGGATGTGCTGGATCTGCTCGAGAAGAAGGGATTCAAAGTGGTGACGCTGGAGGAGGCGGAAAGCGATCCGGCGTATGCGACCGATCCGGATGCAGGGTCGAAGTACGGCGGGACGCTGCTGGAGCAGTGGATGGACGCGAGGAAGATCAAGTATCCGGCGGTGGCGGAGAAGCCGTATAGAGAGGTGCGGGAAATCTGCAAGTGAATGTTGTGGGGATTCCAGTGGGAACAGCGCGGAAGAGTCAAATTCCCCATCCTGGCCGCAAAGAACGGGGCTAGGATGGGGCACCCACGGACACTCGTCCATCGAGAGACTCGTAAACCTTTGAGTCCCTTATAATCAGAAGATTCTTTATGGCGGCGTTTCTTGAGCGAATTGTTGCGGCTACGCGGGCGCGGGTGGCGGTTGCCAAGCGCGTAGCGGATTTGGGCGAACTCGAACAGCGGGCCGAATCACATGTGCCGCGGGGGTTTCGGCGGGCGCTGGAAGCGAAGAGTCGCGAGGCAGTGGCGGTGATTGCGGAGTTGAAGAAGGCGTCGCCGTCGAAGGGACTGATTCGGGCGGAGTTTCGTGCTGCGGATTTGGCGCGAGAATTGGAAGCGGCGGGGGCGGCGGCGCTTTCGGTGCTGACGGATGAGGAATTCTTTCAGGGATCGCTGGGAAATTTGCGCGAGGCTTCGGCGGCGGTTCGAGTTCCGTGCTTACGCAAAGATTTTATTGTGGATGAGTTTCAGTTGCTAGAGGCGCGGGCGAATGCGGCTGATGCGGTGTTGCTAATTGTGGCGGCGCTGTCTTCGGAGGAGTTAGGTTCGCTTGCGAAAGAGGCGCGCCGGCGCGGGCTGGATGTTTTGTGTGAAGTGCATGACGAGGAAGAGTTGCAGCGGGCGTTGGATGCGGGATGCGATCTGGTTGGCGTGAATACGCGCGATCTGCGGACGTTCAAGGTGGTTCTGAAGACGGCGTTCCGGTTGGCGGAGAAATTTCCGGCGGGCGTGGTGCGGGTGGCGGAGAGTGGGATTCATTCTGCGGAGGATGTGGCGCGGCTGCGGACGGCGGGGTATGACGCATTTCTGGTGGGAGAGTCGCTGATGCGGGCCGCTTGGCCTGGAGAAGCGTTGCGGGAGTTGCTGCGAGTACCGAGTCGCGAGCGGACGGTGAGCGGGTGAGCTCGCGGAGAGAAAAAGCAGATTCCTCACCGGCTAAGAGCCGGTTCGGAATGACAAGTTTGAAGGGTTTGAATTTACTGGCAACTGGGTACCGGCAACTGACAACTGGTTTATGACTTGGATCAAGATTTGCGGGATGACGAATCTGGAGGACGCGCTGGTCGCGGTGGAGGCGGGGGCGGATGCGGTGGGGTTTGTGTTTTATGAGAAGAGTCCGCGGAACATTACGGTCGAGGCGGCGCGAGAGATTGTGGGGAAGATGCCGGAGAACGTGGAGACAGTCGGCGTGTTCGTCGGAGACTCGATTGAGCGCGCGGTTGAAACGGGACGTCACGCCGGGTTTGACGCGCTGCAAGTGTATCTGCTGACCTACCGAAAATTCGCGGCGGACGGTGAGTTGCAGGCGCGAGCGACGGGCAGTGGCGGACTGAATACTTATCTCGCCCTACCCGTGACGGTGTTTCTGGGAGCGGGATCCAAGAACGTGGCTGGATTTGCGCAGGAGCGTCCGACGGGTGTTCTTGACACCCTATTCCTGGATTCTGGTAACTCGCAGCAGCCGGGTGGAACAGGCCGCACATTTGACTGGCGCGAAGCGACGGGTGCTGTGCAGGTGCTGAGCCTTCATCAAAAGATCGTGATTGCGGGCGGGCTGACGCCGGAGAACGTGGGCGAGGCGATTGGGATTTTGAAGCCTTGGGGAGTGGATGTCGCTTCCGGCGTGGAGGCGAAGCCGGGGAAGAAGGATCCGGAGAAGGTGCGGGCATTTGTGCGGGCTGTGCGGGAAATCGAGCAGAAGGTGAGTTAGAGATGGCGACGGTTCCACGAACGAAAGTGAAAGTCAAAGTCCCCATCCTAGTCTCGCCAAAGAGCGGCGAGACTAGGATGGGGCACCCTCGGAGTGCTTCGTCTCGGAGTTCTTTTTCTCGGGCGTCTACACTTGGGATTGAGCCGGGGCGATTTGGGGTTTATGGCGGGCGATATGTGCCGGAGACTTTGATGGCCGCGCTTGAGGAATTGGAGCGCGAGTATGAGAGGGCCAAGCGCGACCGAAAATTTCAGGCGCGGCTGGAGGAGTTGTTGCGGACGTATGCGGGGCGTCCGACGCCGTTGTTTTTTGCGCGTCGGCTCACGCAGAAACTGGGCGGGGCGAAGATTTATTTGAAGCGCGAGGATCTGCTGCATACCGGGGCGCACAAGATTAATAACTGCCTGGGGCAGGGGTTGTTGGTGGAGCGGATGGGGAAGCATCGCGTGATTGCGGAGACCGGAGCGGGGCAGCATGGAGTCGCGACCGCGACCGTGTGCGCCCTGCTGGGGTTCGAGTGCGTCGTGTACATGGGGACGGAGGACATGCGGCGGCAGGAGTTGAACGTGTTCCGCATGCGGCTGCTGGGGGCCGACGTGCGGGGGGTGGAGTCGGGATCGCGGACTTTGAAAGATGCGATCAATGAGGCGATGCGTGACTGGGTCACGAATGTGCGGACTACACATTATTTGTTGGGGAGTGTGTTGGGAGCGCATCCGTATCCGACGATGGTACGGGATTTTCAGCGGGTGATTGGGCGCGAGGCGCGGGCGCAGATTTTGAAGGCTGAGGGAAACTTGCCGGCGGCCATTATTGCTTGCGTGGGCGGAGGGTCGAATTCGATCGGGATTTTTTATGATTTTCTTAACGATAAGAAAGTCCGGCTGATTGGTGTGGAGGCTGGGGGACGCGGCGAGGCACTGGGCGATCATGCCGCGCGGTTTCGCGGAGGATCTCCGGGCGTGTTGCAGGGAACGTTTTCTTACGTACTGCAGGACTCGGGTGGACAGATTGCGCTGACACATTCGATTTCGGCGGGGCTGGATTATCCTTCGATTGGGCCGGAGCACGCGGCATTGCGGGATGCGGGCCGAGCCGAGTATGTCTCGGCGTCGGATGCGGAGGCGCTCGAGGCCACGACTTTGCTGGCGCGGACGGAAGGGATTATTCCCGCACTGGAGTCTGCGCATGCGGTGGCGGAGCTGGTCAAGCGCGCGCCCCAGATAAAGAAATCCGAGATCGTAATCGCGAACATTTCGGGGCGCGGGGATAAGGATATCGGGATCATGCGGGAGAGCCTGAAAATCGATTGATGATGGTTGATTTCTGATGGTTGATGGAAAACCTCACAAAAGGTTTCCCGGCCTTTCAATCTAGAATCAGAGATCAACCATCATCAATCTCTTGCTATGCCACTGACTTTCTACAAAAAGCCGGGGCTCGTCGTGTATGTGACGTGTGGGGACCCGAACCTCGCGACCACGCGCGAGATCGTATTGGCCGCGATTGCGGCGGGGGCGGATGTAATTGAGTTAGGAGTGCCGTTCAGCGATCCGGTGGCGGACGGGCCGGTGATTCAGCGGGCCAGCGAACGGGCATTGAAGC
>PLEA01000348.1:0-14364 GCA_003136335.1 Acidobacteriaceae bacterium
CGATTCGGTAATCGAACTCGAACTCCGTCTTTTCACGGCTTGCTCTTTCGAGCTGTTCCATGGTCCTGGCTTGATCATCCGGGTGAATGCGTTGAAAGAATGTTTCGAATCGCGGCAGCTCTTTCTGCGGGTCAAAACCCAGCGCGCGGTAGCATTCCTCGGACCAGTACCTGATCTCTCCCGTTCCGGGAGCCCCTGCAAAACTGCCTGTGTGGCTGAGCCTCTGCGCTTCCGCCAGATAACCCTCGCTCCGGCGCAGCGATTCTTCCGCTCGCTTGCTCTCGGTGATATCCGTCACCGCGCCCACGAATTCAAAGCTGCCC
Source organism: Acidobacteriaceae bacterium (assembly GCA_003136335.1). The sequence goes on from PLEA01000348.1 coordinate 324, forward strand.
GATTCATCGTTTGTTGAGGGATGACCCACAACTCGAACGTACTTCACCGAGCCATCCGGTATCAGCAGCCGATATTCAACATCAAAAGCCTTCCTATCCTGTGCCGCTTGATCGAGCGTTCCTTTGACGAAGGCTCTGTCCTCCGGGTGGGTTCGCTGCAGTATGACTCCCACCGTAGGTTTGTCGGCTGGATCGTATTCAAGAATCCGAAACGTTTCCTCTGACCAGACGATATGCCCACTGGAAACGCTCCAGCCGAAACTGCCGGTGTGGCTCACTCTCTGTGCTTCCGCTAAATAGGCCTCACTCCGCAGCAGCGCCTCCTCGGCGCGCTGACGTTGGAGTACTTCCTTTGTCAGTTCGCTGTTGACGGAGGTCAGTTGGCTGGTCCGTTCTAGGACACGTTGTTCAAGCTCCTCATTCAGGCGCTTGATTTCAGCCTTAGCTTGTTTGTGCCCGGCGGTTTCGATAACATCCCAACCCCCGCGCCGCTTTGTTACTGCGAACTGATGGGTTCGCACCACATCCAGGATTTCAGCAGCTCCGCATGCGGCGAGCGGGTACGTGCATAGCACCGCGAGACGCTGATTGGCAACCGCCTGATTGAGTGACTCTTCGTATTCACAGAAGTCCTTCCAGTCCTTCTTTTCGAGCCATGCGGTATCTCCGGTAACCCTCACGCCGGCGTAACCTCTGGCCGATGCGTGCGCGAGTTTCTGGTTCCAACCGCCAATCACTCGGTTGAGATCAAACTTGCCATCCGGGAAATACCAGTCGCGAGCCGCGACAATCTCTATGCTGTGGTCAGAAAGGTATCGATCGAGGTCAGGTACGGCTCGTTTCAACGCACGGGTTGCTTCTTCCACGGCAAGGGGTTCGGCAACCACCCACAGGCAGAACTCCTGGCTCTCCAATCCAGCTTTGCAGTAGGAGACCGAGGTCTCGAGGAGATCCGCTGTTGTCTCGTAGAAGAGACAAAAGTGTGTTCCCCAAGGCATGTCGCCGACGACGTCGACTCCGGTCTTCCGCATCTCGGTTGTTCTCACGGCTACCTCCTAAGTTTCATCTCAGCACAGCTGACTAACCCAGGGGCGATTGCGACCGATATGGCGGCAAAACCGTAGCTCAGAATCAGCGGGTGGTAACGTCGTTGATGGAGAGTTCCACTGAGCCATGGCTTACCTTGCCTGGATCGCGCGGATGTAACCTTCAAAAGGATAGCCCAACAGAGTTGGGCTGACAATAGAGGAGCGCTGGCAGTGATGGAGAGCGGGTTAAACCCGGGAAGTCTCTCGCGGCCTCCCGGGCTGTTCGATGATGTTGCGAGCAAGCACGGCGCTCATCGCTCGACGAAGGGACTTCTTTTCCCGCTCCGAGGATGGCTTCCAGCGCCTGCTCATCCTCATTTTGCATAGCCTGAAAGAGAGCGTCGTTACCTTCCCCAAGAAGACGAGAGCGTTTTGGGCTGTAAGTCCGGAGCAAAGATCGATCCAGAGTAGCCCGCCACCACCAGCAGAAGGCTTACCACCATCAGCAGAAGGACAGTGGATGCGAATCCCCAGGCAAGTCTCAGTGTGAATGCTTCAAGCTTCACATTGTTCGGGCGCATGAGTTTCCTCTCCATGTCGTCAGTTGCGTTCTCCAGGGAGGAGGACGCGGTCGCCGCTAGTTCAATTACTGCAAGAGATTTTGACTTCATGGTTGTTCTCCTAGTGTTTTGCGCAGCTGGAACTTTCGGATGAACTCTCGGAGAAACCGGTTCCAAATCTCCACCGGCAGCATTCAATTCCAGATGGCCTTGTTCAAAACAAAGAGTTCAATAAAACAAGCCCCGCCTGTCGACTTCTGGGCAGGGCTGCTCGCCAATGAACGCGAAAATTGGAGCGTCCAAGATCGAGTGAGCGAACTACATGCCACTCTGCTCAAAGACCAGTGATTCTTTACTACGACTGAAGTCGATCTCTTTGAGCGTTTTGGTGTTGGCGCTGGTCGTGTCAGTCACGATGTCATCTTGACTCACTTGGGCGTCATTCGTCTTCAATGTTCCTGGCACCGTGGCAACAGTCTTTCCGTTGCGCACGAAATTCACCTGAATCTGCGGGCCGGTTCCTTGCCACTCGACCTTGTAGCTGCCAGGTTTCAGTTGCGTGCCACCGACTTGTACGGAGTCCGTAATCTCTACCGAGTGCTGATTCTTGTCTCGTGCGAAAGCGCACACCGAAAACAATAGGGCGAGCATCGACAAAAGTGCTGTGTACTTTATTTGTTTCATTAGTTCTCCTTTGAAAGTTAAGCAGCAGTTCTCACCCCGATGAGATGAGACTGCTAACTCGGACACTGAATGTCTTTTTCAATAGATGCCGATCGATTGATTTGGGGTGCAACCATGTTTGTTTCCCGATGTAACTATGCGTAAATCTTCGTAATCATTATCGAGTCGCCCGGGAGAAAGTTCTGCTCGCGTGTCCGTATGTTGACACGCTGTTTCCGCAACAGACGCCGGCTTGCAATGGTTCGAGAGTGCAGCAGGTTTGTCTGAGCCCGGTATGAATCAGGTTTCGCCCCAAGTCACCCTGTTACCGGGTCCGAGGGAATAGCCTCGATACCTGCCACTTCTTCCATACGTAGCAACACAGCGGAGAAGTCCTTTTCATCATCGTCAGCCAATTCTTCGGAGTTTACGTAAAACGCAGCTTCTGTCGCAGGCATAGAGACATGTTCTTTTGCCGCCGCCTTCAGAATCAATTCAAAATCTTTGTTCATTAGGCGCAGAGGAAACTGCGGACGGTAATCGTAGACTGTTGCACTCGCCAGTTTTCCCACATGCGCCGGAGCGACCACAGCTGTCTCCGATAAGACCTGGAGCAACTGCTCACGATTGAGACCGACTTTCTCCCCAAGGACCACCGCCTCCGCAATTGCCTGCATACCAACGCCCAACAGTGTGTTGACGACCAACTTCATCGCTGTGCCAGATCCTGGACCGCCCAGAAGAAAATATCGTTTTGCGACGGCCTGAAATATTGGCTCAGCGGCGCGGAACAAGTCTCCGTCGCCGCCTACCAGTAGCGTCAAGATGCCTTGCTCGGCGGCAGGAGTGCTGCCCGAGATCGCGACATCTAATACATCGATGCCAGCTTCGGCGCCAAGGCGGTGAAGTTCGCGTGAGGTTTCTGGAGAGATCGTGCTCATCTCAAGCACGACCGTTCCTGGCCGTGCGGCCGCAAAAACTCCCTCTGCCCCTGTATACACGCTTCGAACTGCCTCATCGTTGGTCAAGCAGGAGAGAACCACATCGGCAGCACGTGCCAGTTCAAGAATGCTTTTCACAACGGTAGCACCCCGTTTCGCGAGGGCTTCCGCCTTTACGAGATCCCTGTCGTAGACAGAGAGTTGGTAACTGTGATCAAACAGGCGTTGTGCGATGCGACTTCCCATGTTGCCTAGGCCAATGAATCCGAGTTTCACCAGATTTGCAGTAAGACGTTTCATTAGGGTCTCCGTTGTTTCGTGGACATTGGATATCTCATCTTTAAGGCCCGAGCCGCGAAAAGTTTCGCACCCTGCGTTTTATTGCTCCAACCCCTCAACCGCCAGCGCGCGCATTCCGTCGGCCTCGAGCACTCTGCCTTTGAGCACGATCCCAGGGACACCTATGCGATCGAGAATGCTCTCAGGCAGTCTTATGCCGTTCTGTTCGTTGAGCACAAGTAAGATCTTTCCGGCCTGGTCGGGAATGAATACCAGGGGACCGCCGGTCACAGCGCACAGCTTCGCGCAGAAGGCGTGATCGTAAGCGTGCGTGTGACTGCCAAGGTAACAATTTGCGTCAGTGACTTCTCCTCGGAGGCTTACAGCCTCTCCCGGCACAGCTTGTCCAACGAGCAGATCCACGTTCCCTTCCTTGGCCATTCTCCGCGCTCTTGCCATGTCGGAGACAAGGGCTTGTACTTGCGTGAACCGCATCTTGTTCATCTCGTTTCGATCTCCAAATTGGAAGGCACACAACGTCAGAGCCGCGATTGCGCTGAGCAAAGTGAGCACCGACTTCTTACCTGGATGGTCTCTTCGCAGCCTGGTTTGCATCGTTTCGCTCGCGCTCCTGGCTATTGGTGCCCGTGTAGCTGATTCTCCATATAGAGTTCGAACCATCATCGGTTACTAGCAGCGATCCGTCTTGAGCCACGGTGATGCCGACGGGTCTCCCCCACACGTGTCCGTTGTCAACCACGAATCCGGTCACAAAATCTTCGTACTCCCCGCTGGCCCGGTTTGTCTGGTGCAGAGGTACGCGAATCACTTCATATCCGGCGCGTACTGATCGGTTCCATGAACCGTGCTCGGATGCGAAAACGTCTCCCTGATATTCAGCCGGGAATTGCGTACCCTCATAGAACGTCATCTCGAGTGAAGCGTTGTGAGGCTGCAGCAGAACGTCGGGGACGATGACCTTATCTCTTAGCTCGGGATGTTTGCCCTCATGGCGCGGGTCCTGATGGTTGCCGATGTACCACCACGGCCAACCATAGAAGCCGTCTTCTTCGACATGGGTGATGTAGTCGGGCACAAGGTTGTCTCCCAGACCATCACGCTCGTTGACCGAGCACCATAACTCGCCGGTCTTAGGATTGATCGCCAGCCCAGCTCCGGCATTGCGGATCCCGTACGCGTACACGCGCATGTCTGAGCCATCGGGGTTGAATTCCAGAATGTCGGCTCGATTCTTTTCAGCTGGCGTGGTGTCGGGATCGTCCACATTCGACGCCGAGCCGACAGCGACGAACATCTTCTTGCCGTCAGCGGTGAACTGCACGTCACGGGTCCAGTGTCCTGCGCCATGAGGGAGGTCCACAATGTGCTGCGCCGGTCCGCTTGCCTTCAGGTCTCCATTCTTATACGGAAACCGGACGACCGAGTCGGTGTTTCCTACGTAGACCCATTGAGGATTCTCTCCGGGAGGATAGAATGCGATGCCGTAGGGCTGGTTGAGTCCGGTGGCAAAGGTGTCGACCCGTTCGGGCTTACCATCGCTGGTGATTCCGTGGAACACCTTGAGTTCCCCGCCGCTGCTTTCTGCCAGGAAAAAGTCGCCGTTGGGGGCGGCCCGGATCAACCGCGGATTATCAAGTCCAGTGGCGTATTGCTGTACGCTGAATCCAGTTGGGGCTTTCGGCCATGCATCGCGGGGACGTGCCGCCAATTGAGGTCCATTGCTGGCTGACTCAGTGACGTAGGGCGCCGGAAGATCCTGCGCCGTGATCTTGCGGACCTTCCCGGGCTGCTCATAGCGAAAGTCTGTGTATGGCGGTTGCGGCGGCGGTGCGTTGGTTTTGACGGAGTTCACCTGGACGGAAGCAGAGTCGTTCGTTGGTGCACTCGTGGAATTCTTGAGAGACTTCAAATAAGTCACAATCTGCCATCGTTTTTGCTCAGGCATACTTGCCCAAGACGGCATACCGTTATTGACCGATCCGGTTGTGACAAACCAGAAAACCTCTCCATCCGATGCCGATTGCGTGGGCCCGCGCGCTAGGGGGGGAATGTTCCCGGTTCCCCGTCCCTTGATGCCGTGGCAGGATCCGCAATTCATGGTATATAGCCTTGAGCCGGCGGTTACGGCTGCTTGTTGCCCCGCGTACGGGTCCTTCAATTGATTGCTGGATGCGGGTGCATTATGAAAGTGCGCGTCTTGGGCTAGCAGCGTCGAAGCCGGAAAGATTAGTACAACGGCACTTATCACAGCAGCGAGAAAATGGGGGAGGGTATCGACTTTCATAGCTTCTCCAGCGGCCGTCGCGGATTGCTAGTGCAAACTTCGATGCAAGCGTTGCGTAAAGCGCCGGCCGCTCTGAACGAAAGCAAGTTCCGTGCCATCCTGTGAAGGCGCGTCTCTTCAATGAAGTGCCGCTTTACCGTGGTCCTCGCGCCTCATGCTTAATTCATAAGTCGAACAACTGGTCAATCTTTCGACGCGCTGTCAAACTGTGGACACTCGGGAGAAGGATTGCTTCTTGCACAAACTGGAAGCGCGCCGGGTTTTGCCCCCATTAGCGTCGCTGCTAGCGTCACTGCAACGTGGCACGCAGAATGCTTAGCTAAATTGGCGAAAGGGGACCTTGATGGTGAAGCTCAAAGTGAATGGGATAGATCGCAGCTTTGATGGCGATTCCAACATGCCCCTGCTCTGGTACGTGCGGGACATCCTGGGATTGACGGGAACGAAGTTTGGTTGCGGCATGGCCTTGTGCGGTGCATGCACCGTTCACAAAAACGGCGAAGCAATCCGGTCGTGCGTTACCTCGATGAGCGCGGCGGCGGGTAGCGAGATTCGTACGATTGAGGACCTGGGGGCCAACGGGCTTCATCCCGTTCAGGAAGCCTGGCTGGAGATGAATGTTCCGCAATGCGGATATTGTCAGTCCGGACAGATCATGCAGGCCGTTTCCTTGCTGAAGAGCAAGCCTCATCCAGCGGACCAGGAAATCGATGACGCCATGGCGGGCAACATCTGCCGCTGTGGAACCTACCAACGCATTCGCAAGGCGATCAAGCTGGCGGCGGGGAAAATCGCATGAGCCAAATCGAGAACGTAAGCCGGCGGAAGTTCCTCAAGGGAGTTTTTGGGGCGGGGGCGCTTATCCTTACTGTTCGGTACATCCCAACTGTTCGGTACATCCCACCGATGTGGGCGCAGGGACAGTCGACAAACGGTCAAACCGAAGCGGACCGGGCAACCCTTCATCCAAATGTCTTTGTCGGAATTCAGCAGGATGGGACGGTCTGCATCGTGGCGCATCGGTCAGAGATGGGAACAGTTATTCGCACATCGTTGCCACTTGTGCTTGCCGACGAACTTGACGCCGACTGGAAGCGCGTGACAATCGACCAGGCGATTGGCGATAAGCGATACGGAGATCAAAACACGGACGGTTCGCAATCTGTAAGGCGATTCTATGACACCATGCGAGAGTGCGGCGCTGCGGCGCGCTCGATGTTGATCCAGGCGGCGGCGTTACAGTGGAATGTTCCTGCATCGGACTGTTCCACCGAGCTGCATGCGGTGGTTCACAAAGCGACGGGCCGGCGCGCGGGCTACGGTGAACTGGCAACCGCGGCGGCACGCCTTACTGTCCCTAAGAAAGAGCAGCTGCAGCTGAAAAAGTCCTCGGAGTGGCGATACATCGGGAAGGGAATGACCAGCGTTGACCTGGAGAAGCTCTGCACGGGCAAGGCGATGTATGGAATGGACGCGCGCGTAGATGGCATGGTTTACGCATCGATCGAACATCCTCCGGTCTTCGGCGGGAAAATAAAAAGTCTTGACGATCAGGAAGCGCTGAAGGTTGCCGGAGTGCGCCAGACCGTTAGCATCGATCCATTTAAGCCCCCCGCTGCCTTTCAGCCTTTGGGTGGCGTTGCAGTGATTGCAGACAACACATGGGCTGCATTCCAGGGACGCAAGAAGCTGAAGATCACCTGGGACAACGGGCCGAACGAATCCTACGACTCCGTCGAATACAAGAAAGAGCTCAAGGAAACTGCGCACAAGCCGGGGAAGCTAATCCGCAGCGTGGGCGACTCCGACAAAGAGTTCCCCACGGGAAATAATGTGGCGGAAGCTGACTACTACGTTCCGCTGCTGGCCCATGCTCCTATGGAGCCGATGGTGGCGCTAGCGGAATTCAAAGACGGAAAGGTCACGGCCTGGGCGCCCATCCAGAATCCTCAAGCTGTGCAGGCGATAGTGTCCTCGGAGCTGGGCATTCCGGTGCAGGATGTGGTTTGCCACGTCACATTGTTGGGTGGCGGGTTCGGAAGAAAATCCAAGCCTGACTACGTTGCCGAGGCTGCGGTCTTATCCAAGAAGCTGGGCCGTCCTGTAAAGGTTGTGTGGACCCGGGAAGACGACGTCAAGTTTGACTATTACAACGCAGTGGCTGCGATGTACATGAAGGCAGCCGTCGACGACAAGGGGAAGCCGACGGCGTGGCTGCAGAGATCGGTCTTTCCGCCCATCACCTCGATCTTCGACGTGAACGCTGTTTATGGCGATCCGCCCCATCTGGCGCAAGGTTGGACGGATCTTCCCTATGACTTGCCCAACATACGCATCGAGAACGGTCCGGCGCAAGCTCATGTCAGGATTGGCTGGTTGCGATCGGTGGCCAACATCTACCACGCATTTGGAGTTCAGTGTTTCACCGATGAACTTGCTCATCGCGCAAATCGCGATCCAGTGGAGTATCTGTTAGACCTTATCGGACCGCCGCGCACATTGGACTTCACCAACGTGCAGTATCCGAACTACAGTGCGGATTACAAAACGTATCCCTGGGAAACAGGGCGCTTGCGGAAGGTAATCGAAATGGTCGCCGACAAAGCCGGCTGGGCCAAGAAAAAGAGCGCAAAAGGCCACGGTTTTGGATTCGCCGCCCATCGCAGTTTCTTGACTTATGTGGCGACGGTCGTGGAAGTGGAGGTGAGTGATGACGGCGAGATTCGCATCCCCCGGGTTGATGTAGCGGTGGATGCGGGGCTCGTCGTTAATCCGGAAGCCACGCGCGCACAATTCGAAGGCGCGGCGGTCTTCGGCACGAGCATCGTGCGCAGCGGAGAGATCACCGCCAAGAACGGCGTAATCCAGCAATCCAATTTCAATGACTATCCCGTGGCTCGGATCAACGAGGTCCCGGCTCAGACGAATGTCTACATTACGGAGAGCTCTGCGCCTCCGGCTGGAGTCGGAGAGCCTGGGGTGCCTCCGTTTGTGGCCGCGTTTTGCAATGCGATCTTCGCCGCTACAGGAAAGCGGGTCCGCGATTTGCCGCTCTCGAGCAACAACCTGTTCGGATAAAGTTGCAGTGCGACTGCACAGGAGGTTCTTTCAATGACTCTCAATGATAACGACGACTCCAATCAATCATGCTCCGATCGTTCCGATCCGTCGCCTTTGCGAGATAGCGCGAATCAGGACTCCGGTTTCAGCAGGAGAGAGTTTCTCGGCATGACTGCCGCATCCCTCTTAATGGCCGGAACGCTAAGCGGGTCCGCAGCGGCGGATCGTAAGAATGGGATTCCATATCGACCGCTGGGCCGCACCGGTGAAAAGGTTTCACTGATCGGGCTCGGTGGGTATCACCTGGCTCGACAGAGCGATCCGGAAGAGAGCATTCGGATTATTCGTACGGGAATCGATGAAGGGATTAATTTCCTCGATAACTGCTGGGACTACAACGGAGGAGAGAGCGAAATTCGAATGGGCAAGGCCCTGCGCGACGGTTATCGCCAGAAGGCCTTTTTGATGACCAAGATCGATGGTCGAACCAAAACTGCTGCAGCAGCCCAACTCAATGAATCGCTGCGGAGGTTGCAGACCGATCGAATTGACTTACTCCAGTTCCATGAAGTGATTCGAGATTCTGACCCAGACCGTGTTTTTGCCCAAGGCGGCGGGATGGAGGCCGTACTAGAAGCCAAAAAGGCGGGCAAGATCCGTTTTATCGGCTTTACAGGCCACAAAAGTCCAGACATTCATTTGAAGATGCTGGCCACGGCCTCAAAGCACAGCTTCAAGTTCGATGCTGTTCAGATGCCTCTTAACGTGATGGACGCTCACTTCAACAGTTTCGAAAAGAGAGTCCTCCCGGTTTTGACTGAGAACGGCATTGCGGTTCTCGGCATGAAGTCCATGGGTGACCACGTCATCCTGGAGAGCAAGACCGTTACACCGACCGAGTGTCTCTATTACTCGATGAATCTCCCGACCAGTGTCGTCATCACCGGCTGCGATTCGATGCCGATCCTTCAGCAAGCTCTCGGCGCAGCCCGCAGTTTTCACCCGATGGACTCTTCCCAAGTTGCGGCTCTTCTGGCAAGAACCGCAAAGACTGCGGAGGCAGGCCAGTTCGAACTTTACAAGACTACTCACCAGTTTGATGGCACGTTCGCTAATCCGCAGTGGCTTGGCTAGAAACAGACAATCTCGGAGTTTCTGACGAGGCCCTGGCCGTTCGGCTGGCATACGCATTTCCGCTCGTAACGGTACAGCCGGCTGGCTCCCGCTCAGTAATAAAGCGCGGGCGGCCCTTGTACGCGATCGTCCAGATGCCGCCGCTGCTATCCGCCTATCGACACACTCCGGATAGCTCATTGTTCTGCGCTTAGCTACGCCTTTGGAAAGTAGTCAGGTACAGGAATGACGTTTGAAGATGTGCATGCACTGTGGCGACTGGTGCGAGAAGATCGAATGGACGACAAACTTCCTGTTCTGCCCGCTGCGCTCGAGACCTTGCGGCTATCGGGGAGGGCCCACCATAAACCCATTGCGCAATGGCTTTTGGTGTGGCTGGCACTGCCGCTGATTTGCGGGGTGATGGTTGTGCTGGTGTTGCGTTATTCCGACTGTCCCCAAAGCGGAACTTCGTCATCCTTGATGCGGTTTCATCAAGCCGGACGCCCCATTCGAGCTGCCGATGGGATCCGCTTTCGGGAACAGAGTGTGAATCGTGGGTTCCTAGGGCAATTCGTTTACATCGAGTAAGACGCCATCGGCGTTACTCCAATTGCGGCAGCAAGGTCGGCTCTTGCTGCGTCGGGGGCATCCCATCCTGGCTTTCCAGAGAAGGCCTGGAGATTCCCAGCTTCTGCATCTTGTGGATCAGGGTAGTGCGCTTCAGGCCAAGTTTGGCGGCTGCGCCCTTCGGTCCGCCGATCACCCAACGCACTCCCTCCAGCGTGCGCAGAATCAGAGCGCGCTCGGACTCTTTCAGAGTAGTTGCGGCTGTGGAGACCACAACAGCCTTGGTCGCTGTCGTTGGCAAAGGATTGGGAAGCACGCCGTCTCTTGAAAGAATGACGGCACGTTCAACCAGGTTCTGAAGCTCGCGGATGTTTCCCGGCCACTGGTAGGAACTGAGCGCAGATATGGTTTCCGGAGGAATAGTTTCGATTTGCCGACCCATCCGCTTACCAAAAATCTCGACAAAATGCGTCACCAAGGCCGGAATGTCTTCGCGGCGCGCCCGCAGTGGTGGCAACAGCACGGGAAAAACATTCAGACGGTAATAGAGGTCGCTACGAAATTGGCCCCGATTCACCATTTCTGTCAGATCACGATTTGTTGCAGCCACCAGCCGAACATCCACTTGGTGAGTCCGGGTGCTACCGAGGCGCTCGAACTCCTGTTCCTGCAGTACGCGCAGCAGTTTGGGCTGCAATGCCGGCGGAATATCGCCCACCTCGTCCAGAAAGAGCGTGCCTTTGTCTGCCAACTCGAAACGGCCAATCTTCTGTGCTATGGCTCCGGTGAATGCGCCTTTCTCGTGGCCAAAAAGTTCACTTTCCAGGAGATCCAGCGGAATGGCAGCGCAATTCAGTCTCACGAACCGGCGTCCGCAACGCGAGCTGATGTTGTGAATCGCGTGTGCGATCAGTTCCTTGCCGGTGCCTGTTTCTCCCTCGATCAGAACGGTGGAATCCGTAGGCGCGACACGTTCGACTTGTTCGAGCACCGCTTCCAGCGCAGGACTATTGCCTATGATCTGCTCAAATCTGCGCTCATAAGAAACTTGATTACCACTCCCGAATCTTTGGAAAGCTCCCACAGAGAACCTCCTGGCGCGCATGTGCACACTTCCTTACTGGGGCTCAGCTCTCCAGAGCTGCCCGAACACTCCCAAGCAGGGCCTCATCATCGAATGGTTTTGCCAAGAACTCAACCGCGCCTGCTCTTAGCGCCTGCATCCGCATTTTCGTGTCGCCATGTGCCGTGATGAAGATGGTCGGAATCCTGCAATGCTCAGCGTTCAGCTTGGCCTGCAATTCGAGGCCAGACATTCCCGGCATGCGGATATCCGCTATCAGACATGCGGTCTGGTACTGTTGACCGGACGTCAGGAATTCTTCTGCGGACGCAAAAGCTTGCGACGGCACTCCCACCGATTTCAGCATGCCTTGCAATGCGCTACGCATCAAGTCATCGTCATCAACGATCGCCACTAAGTCCGTCTTGCTTTGGATGGCCATATTTAAAAAGCTAGCAGCGTCGTCAAACTTGCACAATCATACTTTAGTATGCGAGGGCTCATACCCCCCACAGCCTTCGGAATGCGTTGGCGAGCCGCACGCAAGGCACGGCTGCTGATACGAACACGGTGGAGGCGGCTGCGAAGGGTTATTCGTGGGTGTCGGCTTTGCTGGGTAGAGTGAGCTGAAAAGTCGCGCCCCGCGGAGGGTTGTCGGCTGCCCACAAGCGGCCGCCATGGGATTCCACGATGGAGCGGCTGATCCGAAGTCCCATGCCGGTGCCATCACGCTTAGTGGTAAAGAAGGCACCGAAGATCAGATCCGCCTGCTGCGGGGGCAGTCCCACACCAGTATCGCTAACCGAAACCATCACCTGCTCGTCTTCGGCCTGCTGTGACCTGATAGCGAGCTCGCGCTTCCCGTCCACATCTTTTATCGCTTCGATGCTGTTGATCATGAGGTTCATCAGCACCTGCTGCAATTGCACACGATCTCCCATGATCTGGGGAAGGTCTTCCGACAGTTCTGTGCGCATTGATATGGAGTATCGGGTAGCCTCGTTGCGCAAGAGAACGATCATGCCTCGAATAATTTCGTTTATATCTATCAGCTCTCGTTGCGAAGTTCCCTTTTTGAAGAGCGAGCGGATACGGTTGATAATGTCGGAGGCGCGGGCTGCATCCTTGACTACTCTTGATGCCGCCTCGCGGGCTTCTCCCAGATCAGGTTGATCACGAGTGAGCCAGCGCAAGCAGGTATTGGCGTCGGTAATGGCGGCGGCAATAGGCTGATTCACTTCGTGCGCCAGCGAAGCCGTTAGTTCTCCCATCGTGTTCACCCGACTGATGCGCGTGAGATCCGCCTGCGTCTCACGCAGCGCTTCTTCGGCCAGCTTGCGCTCAGTGATGTCCGTGGAGCTACCCACGAATTGCGTCAGATCCCCGGATGGGTTCAGAATCGGATGGCCGACGGTGTTGATGTGTTTGACCACGCCCCCCGGAAGAAGGATCCGGAATTCCACTTCGTAATCCGATTTTTCACTTATTGCTCGATCGATTGCCTCTCGCCACTTGGCTCGATCCTCCGGATGAACGCGTTGCAGCCGTTGTTCCCAAACCGGCACGCCCTGTTCTGGCTCGAAGCCATAGATGCGATACCATTCCTCGGATAGATGCAATGCGTCTCTCCGCGCTACCTGCCATACCCAGCTCCCCGTACGCGTGAGTTTCTGCGCTTCCGCCAAATAGGCCTCGCTTTGCCGCAGCTTCTCTTCAGCACGCTTGCGCTCGGCAATCTCCAGGCTCAGATCTTCATTGGCCCGAGTCAGCTCTACTGTTCGCTCCGCAACTCTCTCCTCGAGTTTGTCTCGCGCTCGGGTGGCCCGGCTCATTAGGAGAACGAAAAGCAGAAATACGAGATAATAAACGCCACGAGACATGACGTTGAGTTCAGGCTCGAAGAAATAGATTCGGACAATCGATGCTAGCACCGCCGCTAATATTCCGGGCTTAGCGCCTCCATACCAAAACGTTACCGCGATTGCGGACAGCGCAAATGCAATAAATGTCTGAGGCAAATGGAAGTGCAAGAACATACGCGCCAAACAGAGAGCAATCGCGACTGAGCCGAAAGCCAATCCATAGCGGACAGCAGACGCTGCTGAGTGTGCAATCCCTTTCGCATTGCCCGGATGGCCCATTATCGAAAGTCTCTCTCGCTCTCCAGAATCGACTTTTCCGGACGAACAGCAGCGCCAAACTACTTCCGGCCGGTCTGAACCTCAAGCTTCGTCGCCATTCTGACTAATTCCGCCAGTGATTCCGCCTGCATCTTTCGCATCACGTGTCCGCGCTGGATCTTCACGGTGATTTCACTGGTTCCGAGATCAAAAGCTATTTGCTTATTGAGCATGCCCGAAACCACAAGGCCCAGAACCTCACGCTCGCGTGCAGTGAGCAACTCGTAGCGCTGTCGCAGCTCGCCAAGCTCGCTCTGCTGTCGGCGCCACACCCGGTCG